>DJPC01000045.1 GCA_002439665.1 Dialister sp. UBA6422 | reverse complement strand
GATTTCACTGTCATCATCGGCAGCAATGAATTGGAAAGCGGCAAAGCTATGGTGAAAAACATGGCAGAAGGCACGCAGCAGGAGATCCCATTTGCTGAAGTAGCCGCCTATATCGCTCAGGCAGAACATAAAGCGTAAGGGGAGGGCATAATTCTTCTCTGGAAACTTTTGAAATCATATCTTTTGCGTCACATATAGGCGTATGTTCTAAAGGATAGGAATCGTATGATCCATGATTGCCAGATGGCGTATGTCCACTGGCATTATCATAATTATTTTTAAAGAGGTGCTCTAATATGGAAACAATGGCAGGGATGCACAGATCCTGCGGATGCGGTCATGTGACAGAAAATGACTGCGGTAAAGAATTGACTCTGGCAGGTTGGGTCAATACTCGTCGTGATCACGGCGGCTTGATTTTCATCGACCTCCGCGATAGAAGCGGTATTGTACAGCTCGTTATGAGTCCACAGTATGGGGAAGAAGCTTTCCACAAAGCAGAAGATGTACGTAGTGAATATGTGCTGGCTGTCAAAGGGAAAGTAAGAGAAAGAAGCGCCGATACGGTCAATCCGAAAATGAAGACTGGCAAAGTAGAAGTGGTCGTTTCCGAACTTCGTATTTTGAATAAAGCCAAGACCCCGCCATTCTATGTAGAAGATGGCATTGACGTAGATGAAAATGTAAGACTGAAATATCGTTACATCGACCTGCGCCGTCCAGAAATGCAGAATCATCTCATTATGCGTCATAAGATTGTTCATGAAATGAGAACCTTCTTGGATGAACATGAATTCCTGGAAATTGAAACCCCAATGCTCACCAAGAGTACCCCAGAAGGAGCTCGTGACTACTTGGTACCAAGCCGTGTTAACCCAGGAAAATTCTATGCACTTCCACAGTCTCCACAGCTTTTTAAACAGCTTCTCATGGTTTCCGGTCTGGAAAGATATTTCCAGGTAGCTCGTTGCTTCCGTGATGAAGACCTTCGTGCTGACCGCCAGCCGGAATTTACCCAGCTGGATATGGAACTGTCCTTTGAAGACCAGGACTTCATTCTGGATCTCATGGAACACATGATGCAGAGAGTATTCAAGAAAGTACTGAACGTAGATATTCCGATCCCATTCAAGAGAATCAAATGGGATGATGCTATGAATCTCTACGGTTCTGATAAACCAGATCTTCGCTTTGATATGCATTTCTACAACATTTCCGACCTGCTCCGTGATACAGGATTCAAAGTATTCCGTTCTGTTCTGGACAATGGGGGCGTAGTAAAAGCCATCACCGTCAAAGGCGATGCAGGCATTCCTCGTCGTGAACTGGATGGCCTGGTAGACTATGTAGGTCATTACGGTGCTAAAGGCCTGGCTTGGATTGGCTTCAATGAAGATGGCAGCCTGAAGTGCCAGATCACCAAATTCCTTGGGGAAGATAAGATCAGAGAAATCGGCAAGGTCTGCGAAGCAGAAAAAGGCGACCTGGTTCTGATCATTGCTGATAAACCGAAGGTTGTAGCACAGGCTTTGGGTGAACTCCGTCTGGAAATGGCTCGCCGCATGAATCTCATTGACCCCAATGAATTCTGCTTCCGCTGGGTCACCGACTTCCCGATGTTTGAATACAGCGAAGAAGAAAAGCGCTATGTAGCTGAACATCATCCATTCACTGCTCCTAGAGATGAAGATGTACAGTACCTCCTGACCGATCCGTCTAAGGTCTATGCGAAAGCTTATGATATGGTATTAAATGGTGTAGAAGCTGGCGGCGGTTCTCTCCGTATTTATCAGCAGGACCTGCAGGAAAAAGTATTCCAGGCTATCGGTATTTCTCAGGAAGAAGCAGAACAGAAATTTGGCTTCCTCTTGGATGCTTTCAAATATGGTGCTCCGCCCCATGCCGGTATCGCTCTTGGCCTGGACCGCTTAGTGATGTTGATGCTCCATCTGGATTCTATCCGTGATGTCATCGCATTCCCGAAGACCCAGAGTGCTATCGATCCATTGACCCAGGCACCTTCTACCGTAACCGATAAGCAGCTGAAGGAACTTCATATTCAGAGTGCTTTGAAGAAAGAAAAGAAAGAAAAAGATCTCTTTGTCACTGTTGACTAATGGACTCTAGAGAAAGCGGCTTGCAACTATTGCGTTGCAGGTCGCTTTTTTGAGTGCGTAGTGAGAAGCGAGAAGTGCGTTATGGTGCATTTATGGCTGTTAGTTATTAGTTGTTTGGAACCAACAACAAACAACAAACAACAAACAACTAACAACAATAGGTGACAAGGTTATAAACCGGGGATGTGTGTCCCGCTAGGGATTAAGGACTTATCCCTAATCCCTAGCTACTAGTCACCGCTATGGAACAAACAAAAAAGATTTGTCAATCCCTTGTAAATCGGTACATAATTTGCTACACTATCCTTAGAAACCCTGCTGTGCACGTGCGGCTTCATATTTTGAACCGATACTTTTTTGAAAGGGAGTCTCTCTGGTGGCTGTAGTCAATGCCCCTTCGCGGGGACTGATGAAATCCATTTCAAAAGACACCCACCTGCACATACGCAGACTCAAAATCCGGCTTTAACGACATGGTGGGGCAACTGAATACTAAGCCGCTAAGTTCTCTTGGCGGCTTTTATGGTGGGAAATCAATTTTCTCTTTCTTTATAGGAGAAATTCTATTAAAATAGAAAAAGTAGTTATGCCATGATTTGATGACTGATGTGATATAGAGGGAAGAGTTATGGATTCTTTATTTGATATGTCTCCAGAGGAAGTGCATAGTTTTGCGCCCCTGGCAGATCGCATGCGTCCTAAAAATTTAAATGATATAGTAGGACAAGAAGCGGCCATTGGGCCCCATTCGTTTCTGCGCCGTATGGTGGAAAAAGATACCATTCCTTCTCTTTTGCTCTTCGGACCTCCTGGGTGCGGAAAGACCACCATTGCTTCTGTGATTGCGGAGATGACAAAAAGCCATTTTGTGAAAGTCAATGCCACAGCTAGCGGGATCAAGGATATTCGAGATGTGGTAGAAAAAGCGAAAGAAGAGCTTTCCTATTATCGCCGAAGGACCATTGTTTTTATTGATGAAATTCATCGGTTCAACAAGGGGCAGCAGGATGTGCTTCTTCCTTATGTGGAAGATGGTACATTCGTCTTGATCGGTGCCACGACAGAAAATCCTTATTTTGAAATCAATGGACCTCTTCTTTCCAGGATGCGGCTCATACACCTAAAAGCTTTGGATGACCATGCCATCGTATCTGTGCTCCATCGCGGTCTCATAGATGAGAAGGTGGGGCTTGGAATGCATCATTTCAAAGCCAATGATAGGGTCCTTTCTATGATTGCTTCTTATGCATCTGGGGATACCAGGGTGGCTTTAAATTTGCTAGAACAAGCCACGGCTATGCTAGAAGATGGAGGAGAGCTGACAGAAAAAGAAATCCGGGAAGTGGCAGGAGAGAAGCTTTCTACCTATGATAAGAATGGAGATTATCATTACAATATTGTCTCTGCTTTTATTAAAAGTATGCGAGGCAGTGACCCCGATGCGGCGCTTCATTATCTGGCACGGATGATCGATGGGGGAGAAAAGCCATCTTTTATTTCTCGCCGCATGATGATATGTGCTGCTGAAGATGTGGGATTGGCAGATCCTAGAGCTCTTGAAGTGGCTGTGGCTGCTGCCAAAGCCGCTGAAATGGTGGGATTTCCAGAAGCACAGATTATTTTATCAGAAGCGGTTCTTTATATTTGCCTAGCCCCTAAGAGCAATAGTGCATGTGCTAGTATTTTTGCAGCCAGAGGCGAGGAAAAGACAAGGAAAGATTGGTCCATTCCGCCCTATCTCATGGATTCTCACTATAGCGGAGCGCAAAAAATGGGTTACGGAATCGGTTATAAATACCCCCATGCCTATGGCGGCTGGGTGGAGCAGCAATATTTACCTGATGAATTAAAGGGACATGTGTATTATAAGCCGATACGGAATGGGGAAGAGGAAACAATCGTTCAAAAGTGGAAAGACAGAAAGAAATCTTGACCAGTAAATGGGAAAGGTTATGTGTTTGGATATACAAGGAGTGACTGGTTTCGCCTATGAAAAAAAGAACAGCCTCTAGGGCTGCTCCGCGAAAGCGGATGGTAAGAAAAAGAAAAGAAGAGGGAAGCAGTTATGAAATCGTAGGGGTGATTTTATTCCTGCTAGGTATCTTTATTTTATTTAGCCTGTTCCATGGAAGCACTGGATTTATAGGAGAAATCACCAATAAGGGGACCCATTTTCTCTTAGGCATAGGGGCTCCCTTGGGGGCTCTATTCATCATGTTTTTTGGCGGCCGCTATGCGGTGACTTCCAAGGGCATTCCCCTTCAAAGACAGTTGGTGCTGATCTCCTTATTGGCCGTATTTCTTTTGACTGCGATTCACCATTTTTGTGTGGATAGTGGAAGAGAAATGGAGATACAAAATCTGCTTCACTACGGTGGTATCATCGGGGGCGGATTGTGTTCTTTCTTGCATGATGCCTTAGGAGAACTGGGGACTACCTTATTTTTGCTGGGGGCTATCATCGTGGATGTGTTGCTTCTCACCCATTGGTCACTGTCTGTAGGGGCCAGGAAAGTGGGGGATAAGGCCCAGGTGATCGGTAAGAAAACAGGGCAGAAGCTGGAAGATGCAGCGATTTTGCTGAGAGAAAAAAAGGCAGCCTTGGATGCGGCACGGTCAGCGGCACGGCTGGAACCTATAGATGATAAGCCTACAGAATTTATTTATAAGAAAAAAGAAGAACCAGAAGAACCGGAGGAAGAGAAACCTTTGGAAGAGGAGTCTCTTCCTATCCCCGTGGAAGAGGAACATACTAGGGAAGAGGATATGCCGCCCAGTGTGCCCCTTCCTGATGAGGAAGAAGAGGGAGAAGATAGACCAGAAGAGGCGGAAAGCCTGGAGGAAGAGGGCCAAGAGGAAGACCAGGATCTTTCCCGTGAAGGGCTGGATGCATCGGAAGAAGAGGCGCTTTTCCCTTCTTATGGTGATGGAGAAGATGAATCCCAAGTGGACGATCCTCATGACCTGGAGGAAGAGCCAGTAGAAGAAGGGGCACCCTCTGCAGCTCCTGGTGAAGAGACGGAAAGCATGGGAGAAAAAGACTCTTCTTTGCCTCTTACAGAAGATGGAACGGAAAAAGCGGATACAACGCCTCAGTATGAATTTCCACCCCTTTCTTTATTGCATGCAGGCCATGCACAGGCCATGGGCCAGGGAGATGTAAGGCAGAAGGCACTACTCATTGAGTCTACGTTGCAAAGTTTTGGTGTCCGTGCTAAGGTGGTCCATTTTAGTGTAGGACCTACGGTGACCCGGTTTGAACTCAAGCCGGAAATGGGAGTCCGGGTCAGCAAAATCGAAGGTCTTTCCAATGAGCTGGCTATGGCACTGGAGGCGACACATATCCGCATTGAGGCACCGATTCCGGGTAAGTCAGCGGTGGGGATTGAAATCCCCAATACCAAATCCCAGTCAGTACCGCTTCATGATGTGCTGGCCAGTGATGAATTCCAACATGGGAAGGGACATATTTTAGTGGCCCTGGGGAAGGATATCACAGGGAAACCGGTGGTTACTGATTTGGCCAAAGCGCCGCACCTTCTCATCGCTGGCTCCACGGGAAGCGGGAAGAGTGTATGTATCAATTCCATCATTACCAGTATCATTTATCACAGCCGTCCTGATGAAGTGAAACTCATGCTCATTGACCCTAAAGTGGTAGAACTTTCTGTATACAATGGGATCCCTCATTTGCGGACGGAAGTGGTCACAGATATGAAGAAAGCCCAGGGCACTTTAAATTGGGCTGTCCGTGAAATGGAAGCCAGGTATCAGCTCTTTGCTGGTGCTAAGGTTAGAAATATTGAAGGATATAATAGATCCAATCCGGAAAAGAAAATGGCTTATATCCTCATTATTGTGGATGAATTTGCTGATTTGATGAATGTGGCTTCCAAAGAAGTAGAAGTACTGATTCAGCGGCTCACCCAAAAAGCCAGAGCGGCAGGTATTCATTTGATTTTAGCCACCCAAAGACCTTCTGCCGATGTGATTACTGGAGTTATCAAGTCCAATATCCCTAGCCGGATTGCTTTTATGGTAGAATCTTCCTTGAATTCCAGAATCATTTTGGATGAAGGAGGCGCGGAATCCTTGCTAGGGAAGGGGGATATGCTCTTTAAACAAGCCGGTGCTTTGAGTACGGTGCGCATTCAAGGGGCTTTTATTTCCGATGAAGAAGTAGAAGACGTGGTCAATTATGTGAAAAATGAATGCCTAAAACAGGAGCAGAAACCGGTGGTTTATGAACCCATCGACCTTTCTGTACCGGAAAAAGAAACACCCCAGGAACATTTGGAGGAAGATGAGGATGATCTTCTAGAAGAAGCGGCCGAATGGGTACTGGATACCAAAAGAGCTTCTGTATCCGCTTTGCAGCGTCGCTTCCGCATCGGTTATACCAGAGCAGGGCGTCTCATGGATACCATGGAAAGAATGGGGATTGTAGGCCCTGCAGAGGGAGCCAAACCCAGGGATATCTTGCTTTCTAAAGAGGCACTCGGTGCTTTATTTCATAAAGAAGAAGGAGAAAAATCACAGTAAGAGGTCATGCTATTAAGTTAAGGAT
>DJPC01000170.1:14985-23024 GCA_002439665.1 Dialister sp. UBA6422 | reverse complement strand
AAAGAATGGAAAAAGGGGATTGAGGAGGACTTTGAAAAGAGGGGAAGAAAATAATTAGGGTGACTGGTGGACTGGTGACTGGGCTTATTTCCCTAGTCACCAGTCACTAGTCACGAGTCACCAAATCCAATTTCTATAAAACGCTCACGTTTATATTTATTCATCTTTCGGTTGACGCAATTATAAATATATGGTATTGTTAATCTATGCTCAATCAGAGCAGTGTAGTAATTTTTTTAGGAGGAATTTCCATGAAAGGTACAGTTAAGTGGTTCAGTGCAGAAAAAGGCTACGGCTTTATTGAAAGAGAAGAAGGCGGCGACGTTTTCGTTCACTTCTCCGCTATCCAGGCTGATGGCTTCAAAACACTGAATGAAGGCCAGAAGGTTGATTTTGATATTATTGATGGTGCAAGAGGACCTCAGGCTGCTAACGTTAAAGTTGAAGGCTGATCACTTACTGAAGCTATAGAGCATTAGTTTCTGCATCAAGAAAAGAGCTGCTGCGGCAGCTCTTTTTGATTGCCCAAAGAAGGCATTCATACCACTTGGCGTTTTGGGAAAGGATGGCGGACCACCTGGTGATAGAGGATGAAGTCCCACTTCTTATGCGTGCATCCGGCATATCCATTTTTTTCACCACTAATTATTAGGAATCAATAAAATACAATTAATCATTCATTTGACTTACCATGACAAAAATGGTAATCTCTACTTAAGGAAATTTTGATTTAAGCATCCATCATCCGATTTCCTTTGTGTTCATGTATCGTTTTATGGATTTTTCCATATTGTTTTTTGCCTAGGAGGCCTATGTGATGAATCTCTTCCATTTATTTCAAGCCGGTGGTTTTATGATGTATCCACTGCTTGTAGCATCCATTATTGTTGTGGCTATTTTTATTGAAAGATTCCGTTATTACCAAGCATCTAAATCGGATATGGATCAATTGACCAAAGCCATTCCAGCTTATTTACAAAACCATGACATGGAAGGACTTAAGGCGTGCCTGAAAGCCGATGGAGGCATCCCGGCTCAAGTGATTTTAGCAGGGGCGGAAAATCTACATATGAAAACCAATCAGACTGCTTTACTAGAAGGGGCTGCTTCCCATGCAGCAGGGCTTTTGAAAGCCTATTTGAATTATCTGGATGTGATTGTGACTCTGTCTCCCCTCATGGGACTTCTCGGTACCGTTATTGGCATGATTGGTTCTTTTAATGTGCTTTCTGTAGCAGAAGGACAGCCATTTGCCATCACCGGAGGGGTAGCAGAAGCCTTGGTATGTACCGCCACTGGACTTTTTGTGGCGATTATTTCTTTGATTGCCTACACCTATTTGTCCCAGCAGGTGAGTAACTTTGTTTCCCAAATGGAAAAATTGTGTTCCCTGTATTTGTCTATTGTAGAGGCTTGATCGTTATGAAATTGGAATCATTGCGTGTAGAGAAGAAGCCTAAAATCATGATTATCCCTATGATCGATATCATCTTCTTCTTGCTTGTCTTCTTTATGATGAGCATGCTCACCATGGTGGTGCAAAAGTCTATTCCTTTGAATTTGCCGCAAACCGCATCGGCACCCATTGATTTGCAAAAGACACTGCCCATAAGCATCACAGAAGATGGTACGATCTATGTGGAACAGGAAAAAATACCGAAAGATGCGTTTCATAAACGTATGGAAATCGAAAAGAACAGAAATCCGGACATTTCTATCGTTCTTCGGGCTGACGAGAAATCAGAACATGGCGATTTTGTATTTGTTCTAGACCAATTAAAGTCAGTGGGGATTAATAAAATCGGAATCGCAACCGCCTCTAAAGGGCAACAGTAAAGGGGTGGTGGAATGTCAAAGCATACATATCGATGGGGATCGGCCTTTGGCACCTCCCTTATTTGTCATGCCATTGTCCTAGGTGCCATTACGGGTCTTATGATTTTATTTCCGCCAGATCCTATAAACAAGGGACCTATTGAAGTCGATCTAGTCACCATGACTGGTGGCGGAGGCGGTGGTGGCGGTCAGGGAGGACATACTTCTGCACCGGAAGAAACGCTTCCTAAAATCAAAGAAGCGGCAGCCACACCCACGCTGCCGCCTCCTGCCGCAGCAGAACCGGATCCGGCAGCGGAGAATGATGTCCATGAAATAGCCAATGAACCTACGCCAAATGCATCTACCGGTGATACTTCTTCTTCGGCTGCTTCTAGCGATGATGGAAATAGTGCTGGAGGAGATGGTGGTACTGGTGGTGGCACAGGAGGTGGAAACGGCACGGGGAATGGCTCTGGTGATGGAAGTGGTGAAGGCTCTGGATCTGGTAGCGGCTCCGGTGGTGGAAGCGGTAGTGGCGATGGCTCTGGTGCGGGCAGTGGTAGCGGCGAAACCATGGGACCCCAGATTCTGTCTGCTCCTTCTCCTTCCTATCCAGAATCTGCTCGCCGGGCCAATGTTTCAGGGACCACTGTGGTGGGTCTGACTATTGGTACCGATGGCAGCGTGTCCAGCGCCTGGGTCGTCAGCTCCTCTGGCAATGGAGCATTGGATAGTGCCGCTGTCAATGCGGTCTACAGCTGGCAATTTGTTCCGGCTAAACAAAATGGGACTCCTGTGACTTGTAATTCACAAGTACCGGTTACTTTTAATTTAAGAGGATAATATAGAAGGCAGCACAGGAGCAAAGTGCTGCTTTTTATGTATAGAAATGATGTTTCTTGCTTCCCCTTTATGGGACTTTGCAAGAAGCTATTAAGTCACATCGGTTAAGGATTTCCATAGTCATTCGCTCTTAGTGACTCATGGCAGTCACTAGTCACCGATTTACGAATATGTTAAAATAAGCTAAGTGAATGTAGTCATATTCATTGAGGAGGTTTTAATGATGAAAAAGGGAAAATTGTTTGGTATTGGTGTAGGACCTGGGGATTCTGATTTGCTGACTGTCAAAGCCGTGAAGGCGATCCAGAATGCAGATATGATTATCACCCCGAAAACAGAAAAGAAAGATGGCTCTGTAGCTTGGAATATTGCGAAACCCTTCATTCCGAAAGATATGGATATCCTGCCTATGGTATTCCAGATGAATACCGATATGGATGCGGTCAATAAGCAGTGGGAAGAAAACCGCAAAATTATTGCAGAAAAGCTAGATGAAGGAAAGAATCTAGTATTCCTCACCTTAGGGGATCCTATGCTGTATAGTACCTATATGTACATCTTTAATGAATTTAAAGATTCTGATGAGTATGAAGTAGAAACCATCCCAGGCATTCCGGCTTTTCTGGGAATTGCCTCTTATATCGGACTTCCTGTGACAGAATGGGAAGAAAATGTACTCATTATCCCTGCTACTTGTGATAAAGATAAATTTGACAAAGCACTCTCTGCCTCTGATAATGCGGTCATTATGAAAGTATATAAGAGCTTTGCTTTTGTACAAGAAGAACTGAAAAAGCATCATATGCTGAAACGGTCTGTCATGGTATCCCGCGCAGGACTTCCTGACGAAATCGTGATTCGTGACATTGGAAGCTTGCCAGCAGATTACAAGCCCAATTACTTGTCCACTATTATTGCTAAAAGGGATAAATAACTATGGAAACCATTATGCAGCCTCGCATCGTCATTGCTGGCACCAATAGTGGGGTTGGCAAAACGACGATTGTCACTGGACTCTTGGCTTACCTTCACTCTAAAGGCTATGCAGTGCAGCCTTTTAAAGTAGGGCCGGATTACATTGATCCTGGATTTCATGAAAAAGCGGCTGGTCGGTCTTCTTATAATTTAGACACCTGGATGACTCCTGAAGATAGGCTCATACCGACCTTTACATCTTTATCTAAGGGAGCCGATATTTCTATCATTGAAGGGGTCATGGGACTTTATGATGGCGGTGCCAATGGCGTCAGCTCTACGGCTGACATTGCAAAAAAATTAAAAGCCCCTGTCATTTTAGTGCTGGATTGTAAATCAGTAGGATATAGCATAGCGGCTACGGCTTTGGGATTTAGAGAATACGATAAAGATGTCCATATTGCTGGTGTTATTTTGAATCGACTAGGCTCTTCTCGCCATGAAGCGATGGTGCGTGATGTGATGGAAAAGATCCATATGCCTGTGATTGGCGCTTTCCATAGAGATGATGCATTGAAAACGCCGGAGAGACATTTGGGTTTAACTCCGGTTACGGAAATTGAAACCCAAAATCTCATTGCCCATATGGGAGAGGCAGCAGGAAAATGGATAGATACAGATGCTTTGCTGGCTATTGCTAAAAAGGCACCCCCATTGGAAATGGAAGAAGAAAAACGGTATCGGCTGCAACTCCAATGCCGCATCGGTGTGGCGAAAGATGAAGGCTTTTCTTTCTATTATCCCACCAGTTTAGAGTCCTTAGAAAAAAGAGGGGCCACTTTGGTTCCCTTCAGTCCCCTTCATGATAAAGAAATTCCTGATGTGGATGGACTTATTTTTGGCGGTGGCTTTCCAGAAATGTTTTTAAACCAATTGGAAGGCAACAAGTCCATGAAGGAATCGATACGAAAAGCAGCAGCCCATGGCATGCCTATTTACGCTGAGTGCGGCGGTCTTATGTATCTTTGTGACAAAATCCAGGGATTTGACGGGGATAGCTATACCATGGTCGGGTTAGTTCCTGGGGTATGCGAAATGCAAAAAAAATTGCAGCGCGTAGGCTATGTGACAGGGAAAGCACAGCGAGATAGCATCATTGCCCAGAAGGGAGATACCTTAAAAGGCCATGAGTTCCATTTCTCTACCTTGCGCTGCGGTGAGGATTTCCCTTGGGCATACACATTGCAGGGGACTCGGCAGAAGGAAGGCCATCTAGAAGGATATGCCAAAGATAATGTGCTCGCTAGCTATTTACATCTTTCTTTTGATGGAAATCCTAAAGCAGCAGAATTTTTCATGAATAGCTGCATGGTTTATAAGGGAAAATTGGTGCTAGAACGTTCCATAGAAGAGAAAGCAAAGAAGGCGGCTAGCCTCGATTCCCATAGGAAAGGGAACTAAGGATTTTTTACATATCACCTAGATTGGAAAGGAGCACTCCATATGGCAATCACTCAGCCTGGTTTGGTGCTGATTAATACAGGGACTGGCAAAGGGAAAACCACTGCTGCCTTAGGTACGGCCATTCGCGCATGGGGAGATGGAGAAAAGGTCCTCATTTTGCAATTTATCAAAGGCGCATGGAAATATGGGGAACTCAATGCCATTGAAACCTTAAGAAAAGCCAATGGGCGGATCGAAATTCGTCCCATGGGGGATGGATTCGTTTTTCATAATAAAGATGAAGAAAGTGAAGCCCTTTTTGAGCGAAAAAAAGAATTGGCCAAAGAAGCTTGGGAAATGGTCAAACGAGAAGTCATGAGTGATGAATGGGATCTCATTGTGCTTGATGAAATCAATTACGCCATTCATTTTCAGATGCTCGATGTAGCTGATGTGATTCAGCTCATCAAGGAAAAGCCTGCAAGGCTCAATATGATCTTGACTGGTCGCTATGCCAGAAAAGAACTCATAGATATGGCAGATACAGTGACAGATATGACCCTGGTCAAACATGCTTTTCAAAAGGGCATTCGTGCTAGAAAGGGCATTGAATTCTAAGATTTACCATTTCATAGAGCTTAGCTATGCATACCATGGAATATATCTGTGGTATGCATTTTTCATGTCAAAATCGTGATTGTGTATTAGGGGATTCATGACTCTTATTCCTACCTTCCCGTGGCGTAGGAGAAGAAGTGGATTCTTTCATGAAATTTCATTCCCACTTATGCATTTTCTTGCTTTACATCGAGTAACTGACATGTTAAAATTTTTCTAAGTTATATAGAAAAGACATGCTGAATTGGTCAGTATGTGTTGCTTTATTGATGCAATAGGATTTTAGATTCTATGATAGACATAGAGTGAGTATAGGGAATATCTCTGTATATGTATACTATGCCATCTGTTGCGTCAAGCAACCGATAACTCACAACTGATGGTTTATAAATTTACTCTGTAAATGAGGGATGCAAATGGCTCTGTATGTAAAGAAATTTGGTGGAAGCTCAGTAGCGACACCGGAAAAGATGCTGAATATTGCCAATCGTGTATTGCGGGATCGCAAACCGGGAGATAAGATTGTGATCGTCGTATCTGCTATGGGAGATACCACCGATGACTTATTGGCACTGGCTTCTAAGGTGAGTGATATCAATCACGGAAGAGAAATGGATATGCTGCTGGCCACTGGGGAGCAGATTTCTATTTCTTTAATGGCCATGACATTCCGCCGCTTAGGGGTTCCTGCTATTTCTCTGACAGGACCACAGGCAGGTATCATTGCCGGTGGTGCTTATGGGAAAGCCACCATTGATGATGTCCGTCCTGAACGGGTTATGAAGGAACTAGAAGAAGGCAAGATTGTGATTGTAGCTGGATTCCAGGGCATTATGGAAAATGGAGATGTAGCTACTTTAGGTCGTGGCGGTAGTGATGCTACGGCGGTAGCCTTGGCTGGTGCTCTTCATGCGGATATGTGCGAAATCTTCACCGATGTGGATGGCGTGTACTCTGCCGATCCACGGCATGTGAAGGGTGCCCATAAGATGAAGGAAATCACCAATACAGAAATGCTGGAAATGGCTCGTTTAGGGGCAGGAGTGATGCAGCCAAGAAGCGTGGAACTTGGTATCAAATATCATATTCCCATTCACGTACGGTCTACATTTACTGATGATGAAGGAACAATTATCCGGGAGGTTTGCACGATGGAAGGCACCAATGAAGCCGTTAGAGGCGTAGCACAAGATGCACATGCAGCACGTATTGCTGTACTGGGACTTAGAAATATTCCTGGTGTAGCATACAATGTATTCTCTGCTTTGGCAGAAGATAATATTACAGTCGATATGATTGTTCAAAGTGTTCGAAATTCCAATGATGACAAAACAGACATTGTATTTACCATCGATGATACCGATCTGGATGATGCTAAGAAAGTACTGGACAAAATGAGAGACGATGGCAAGGTGGAAGAAGTCATTTATGACGATGACACGGCTAAGGTCTCTGTGGTAGGCGCTGGTATGCTTGGAAAACCGGGAGTGGCTGCTCGTATGTTTGGCGCATTGGGACGTGCTGGTGTCAATATTGATATTGTAAGCACCTCTGAAATCAGTATTTCCTGCTTGATTCTCCGTAAGGATTTGGATAAAGCCGTTCAGGCGATTCACGATGAATTCTTTCCCCAGGAAGAAAATAAATAATTAAACCCACTCCGAAAAAGCACAGGGTTTTCCCTGCGCTTTTTCGTGCGTTTATATGATAGTTCTCCATCTGGGCAGTAAGGCAATCTTTTGCTGCTTTTTGATGGATTGGGAGGCTTTTATGAAATGGAATACAGGGGACATGGTACACGGTTTTCGTGTGACCCGTATGTCTCATATTGAAGAAGTTGATTCTGATGCTTATTTAATGGAGCACGTAAAAAGTGGTGCTCGTCTTATGTATCTGGCTAATGATGATGATAATAAAGTATTTTACATTTGTTTCCGTACCACGCCAGATAATTCCAAAGGTACGCCACACATTATGGAACATTCCACATTGTGTGGTTCTAGAAAATATCCTTTGAAAGAACCATTTGTGGAATTGGCAAAGGGTTCTCTTAATACATTCTTAAATGCCATTACTTGGCCTGATAAGACCATGTATCCTATTGCCAGCCGCAATGATGTGGATTTCCACAATTTGATGGATGTGTACTTAGATGCCGTATTTTATCCAAACTGCCTCAAGAATCCACAGATCCTCATGCAAGAAGGATGGCATTATGAATTGGAAAATAAAGAGGCACCTTTGACATACAATGGTGTGGTATACAATGAAATGAAAGGGGCTCTATCTTCGCCAGAAGCCATTATGGAAGATCGAGCTATGGAAAAATTATTTCCCAATACCACCTATGGTGTAGAATCTGGTGGAGATCCAGAAGTCATTCCGACCTTATCCTTCCGGGC
>DJPC01000170.1:9186-14932 GCA_002439665.1 Dialister sp. UBA6422 | reverse complement strand
CTACCATCCATCCAATAGCTATATCTATCTCTACGGTGATATGGATATTGAAAAAACATTGGCTTATATGGATGAAGAATATCTATCTCATTTTGATAAGAGAAATGTGGACTCTGCCGTAAAGACCCAGGTTCCTTTTGATAAAAGAGTGTGCCTTACTAGCCCATATGGTATTGCAGAACAAGAAACAGAAGACCATAAAGCCATTCATGCACTGTATGTGGCTTTCAATGACCACATGTCTACCAAAGAATCATTGGCTTTCCGCATTTTGAATTATGTTCTCATTGATATGGATGGTGCTCCATTAAAACAAGCGGTTTTGGATTCTGGCCTTGGTTCTGATTTATCTGGTGGCTATGGAGATAGCTATAAACAGCCCGTATGGACCATTGAGGTAACTGGTTCTGAAGTGGGGCAGCAGGAAAAATTTGCCCAAGTCTTGGATGGGACTCTTCGTACACTGGCTTTAGAGGGAATCGACAAAGATATGCTGGATGCAGCTTTGAACCGTACAGAATTCACCTCTAGAGAAAATGATTATCAGGGAAGACCGAAGGGACTCTTCTATGGTGTTCGTGCTATGGACCTTTGGCTCTACGATAGAGATCCAATGGCTGCATTGCGTTATATAGACGATATCAAGGAACTCCGGGAAGGTATTCAAAAAGGATACTTTGAAAGTCTGCTCTTAAAATATGTGATCAAAAATCCGCACCAGGTTCTCATCACTATGAAACCGGAAAAGGGACTGACAGAAAAGAAAAACGCAGAAACAGCAGAAAAGCTGGCTTCCTATAAGAGTAGTCTCACCGATGAACAGTTAGATGAAATCATGGAATCCACCAAAGCTTTGAAAGAACGGCAAGCTTCTATGGAGACAGAAGAAGACTTAAAAACCATTCCTCTTCTGTCAAGGAGCGATCNNAAGGCGTCCATGGAAACCGAAGAAGCGCTGCAGACCATTCCGCTCCTGTCCCGCAGTGATTTGAAACGAGAAATCGAAGAAGAACCGCTGGAAAAAGAAGAAGTAGAAGGTGTCACCCATTTCCACTTCAATGTCCATACCACAGGGATCACCTATGTCAATATGTTCTTCAAACTTTATGGCCTTTCTGAAGAAGAGATTCCTTATGCGGTTCTGCTGTCCAATGTGCTTCGCAGTATGGATACGAAGTCTCACAGCTATACCGAATTGGAACGCCTGTCCAATGCATATACAGGAGGCCTTAGCTTTGCCGTTTCGAACTATAGCCGCATTGATGATGCCAATACGTATTTGCCGCTTATGGTGATTCGTGGTAAAGCATTGACTTCCAAAGTAGAACATTTGATGTCACTCATTGGGGAAGTGATCAATCACACCTCTTATACAGACACCAAACGTCTAAAAGAAATTCTGTTACAAGAAAAATCCGAATGGGATATGTCTGCCTTTGCCAAAGGACATAGCCTCATGATGGCCAGACTTTCTTCCTACTTTTCCAAGGCAGGTCAATTCTCTGAACAAATGGGAATGAGTTATTACTATTTCCTCTCTGATCTAGTGAAGACCTATGATGAACATGCCGATGAGATTGCTAGCCGATTGGCGGCTATTTCAAAGAAAATTTTCACCAAATCCAATATGTTCTTTGAAACCGTCGGTGAGGAAGAGGAAAAGAAGGCCGTATTGCAGCATCTTTCTGCAGTGATTGGTGATATGGAAGAAGGAAAGGCAGAAAAGGCCCATGATTTCCAGTTCCTTCCTACACATATCAATGAAGCCTTCCTTACATCTGGTAAAGTACAGTATGTAGCCAAGGGAGGTAATTTCCGTGACCATGGCTTTACCTATACCGGTGCTTTGGCCGTGATGGAAACCATTCTGCGCTATGAATACTTATGGAAAAAGGTGCGTGTCCTTGGGGGCGCCTATGGAGCTTTCACCCAATTTTTAGTAGACGGCACATCGATTCTTTGCTCCTATAGAGATCCGAATCTGAAGGAAACTTTGGAAGCATACAAAGGTCTTCCTGAATACCTTGCACATTTGGAATTGTCTGATAGAGAAATGACAAAGTACGTGATCGGTACCATGGCAGCTAGTGAAATCCAATTGACTCCATCTATGAAAGGGGAACGGGCTATGACACATTACCTCAATGGAAATACCCGTGAAAAACGGATGCAAGTCAGAAATGAAATCATTGGTTGCACCGTGGAGGATATTCGTCATTTGGCACCACTGGTTAAGAGCATCATTGATGATCCTTACATTTGCGTCATGGGCAGTGAGGATAAAATCGAAAGAGATAAGGCACTCTTTGATGCAGTATTATCTATGCCTAACTAATAGCCATTGAAAATAAAGGTTGGGGATCAGCCTTTAGGATACATATTTCCTAAAGGCCATGGTATCCCCAATCTTTTTTATATCATTTGGACTCTATAAGGAGGGATTTATTTGCATTCCAATCCTACGTCTTCTATTCGTACCCGCTTTGCACCAAGTCCTACAGGATATATGCATCTAGGTAATGTTTGGATTGCCTTTTTAAACTGGCTTTGGACGAGACAGCATGACGGGCAGATGATACTTCGCATAGAAGATATCGATGAAAAGCGTTGTCATACCATGTATAGCCAAGCCATCGAAGAAGATCTGGCTTGGCTTGGCCTTGACTATGATGAGGGCCCTGGTGGTCACTATTTCTATGGTGAACCCATACAAAGTCATCGGTTTTCCATATATCGTGAAATTTGTCAAAACTTAGAGGACCAGGGAGCTATATATCCATGTTATTGTAGCCGTTCTAGGATTCACGGTATCGCTTCAGCGCCCCATGAAGGAGATGACCTACCGGTTTATGATGGTCATTGTCGATATTTGACAGAAGAAGAAAGATCGAAAATGACAAAAACGCCTTGCTGGCGTATTCGCATGGAGGATACAGAAGAAACTTTTTGTGACATGTTTAGTGGAGTGCATCGCCGGGTATTACAAAAAGAGAAAGACGATTTTGTGATTCGCCGCGCCGATGGGCTTGCCTACCAATTGGCCGTATCCGTAGACGATGGTGCCATGGGAATGACTCATATTTTTCGCGGCAATGATTTATTATCCTCCACTTTTTATCAGACCTATTTATTACATCAGTTGGGCTATTCCATTCCTGCCTATGGACATCTACCGCTTTTAGTGGATCCAGAGGGGATTCGTCTTTCTAAAAGACAACATGGCATCACCATTAGGGAATTAAAAGCGCAAGGGAAACAAGCCTCTGATATTATTGGGCTTCTCCTTTATTATGCAGGAGGAATCTCTAAACCCATGGCAGTGACTGCGGAAGAAGCAAAGAACAACATTTCTTTTGATACATTGAAAAATCTAGACAAAAAACATATCATTGTCCATTTCTAATACTTGACTTATTTGATACATAAAAAGTGATGAAGGAAATCCATGGCTTTTTATGTATTTTTTAAGCTATTTAGCAACCCAGACTATTTGCTAGAAGATGGCATCCTAGTGTGATCATGGGAGGATATGTGGCGCTGCTCCTTCCTGGTTAACCTGGTGGATTGTATATTGCATCACTTTTATCAAAATGGTAAAATATCAAAATATATATGATGGAAACAATGGCTGATAGGTACATGTATCAGCGGAAGGGGCCAGCAAATATCATGACTGGCAGCTAAGGATTTTCATTCATGGGAAATGATGAAGCACACATCGTAATTGAACAAAGAGGAGGATATCGTGGAAGAATTAAATTTACTGCAGAAAAAAATTTTAAAAGATGGGGTCATTAAACCAGGAAATGTACTGAAAGTAGATAGTTTTCTGAATCACCAGATTGATGTTCCTTTCATTAGTGAATTGGGAAAGGAATTTAAAGAATTATTTTCTGATAGACCGGTAGATAAGATTCTGACCATTGAAGCTTCTGGCATTGGTATTGCCTGCCTGACTGCCATTTATTTTGGCGTGCCCGTTGTATTTGCTAAAAAATCTGCAGGAAGCAATATGGATAAAGATGTATACGCTACAGAAGTGCGTTCTTTCACTCATAATAAAGTCAATCATGTAGTGGCTTCTAAGAAATATTTAAATCAAGGAGAACACATTCTGATTATGGATGACTTCTTGGCCAATGGTTGCGCTGTAGAAGGTTTGATTGATCTGGTCAAACAGGCTGGTGGCGTCGTAGAAGGCGTGGGCATTTGCATTGAAAAAGGCTTCCAAGGAGGCGGTGATGCCCTCCGCGCTGCTGGAGTGGATGTGAAATCCTTAGCCATTATTGAAAAAATGGATGCAGAAACGGGTACTATCGTATTCCGGAAATAATAAATTAGACAGCTTGCAATAAAAAGAGACAGTATGCCTGCCGTTTATTTACTGTGGGCTGTCTATTTATTTCTTGTAAAAGAAAAGATCGTACCTAGGGTTTAAAAACAAAGAAAGCAGGTTACGACCTATATATTCAGATGTGAAATATACCATCTTATTGTCATGATGACGCTTTATATAAGGAGGAAAAAGTCATACTATGAATGTAGAAAAGGATCCAATTTATGATCCCCATGGAAAGATTACAATTCGCAAAGCGGTACCCTTTGGCTTACAGCATGTATTGGCTATGTTTGTAGCCAATATTGCACCTATCTTAATCGTAGCTGGCGCGGTGAAAATGGATGCTGCAGAATCGGCTGCATTGGTACAATCGGCTATGATCATAGCTGGGCTGGGATCTCTTCTGCAGTTATATCCGATTTGGCGATTCGGCAGCGGACTTCCTATTATTATGGGGATTAGTTTTACCTTTGTTTCGATTGCCTGCGTGATTGGGACCAAGTATGGCTATGGTGCTGTATTGGGAGCTGCTTTGGTGGGTGGTATCCTGGAAGGCATTTTAGGATTGGGGGCTTCTTGGTGGCGCAAATTTGTACCGCCCATTGTATCTGCTTCTGTAGTTACTGCCATTGGTTTTTCATTACTTCCTATAGGTGCGAATTCTTTTGGTGGCGGTTTTGGAAATCCTGAATTTGGGGACCAAAAATACATGATCGTTGGATCTGTTACATTGGTGGCTTGCCTTTTGTGGAATTTGAAGGCCCATTCTTTTTATAAACAGCTGTCTGTTCTTTTTGGCTTGGTGGTAGGGTACATCACAGCCTTTTTCATGGGCATGGTGGATTTATCTCGCCTAACCCAGGTACCGCTTGTTTCTTTACCTGGTTTTATGCCTGTAGAATTAGAATTTCACGGAGATGCCATCTTTTCCTTCTTCTTGATTTTCCTTGTGTCTGCCACAGAAACGTTGGGAGATACCAGCGCGCTTTCTACCATGGGGTTTGGACGTCCACCGAAAAGTAAAGAAGTATCTGGCTCTATTGCAGTCGATGGCTTTGTGAGCAGTCTCTCTTCGCTTTTTGGGTGTATGCCTATTACATCTTTTAGCCAAAATGTAGGACTGATTGCTATGACCAAGGTGGTCAATAAGAAAGCCATTGGTTGCGGGGCAGCAATTATGATTTTAGCTGGCCTTTTCCCTGGCTTAGGCGTTATTTTAGCTTCCCTTCCTGATGCGGTGTTAGGGGGCTGCACATTAATGATGTTTGGCTCTATCGTAGTAAGCGGGGTTCGGATGCTTGGTGAATGTGGTTTCTCTCAAAGAAATATGAGCATTGCTGCGTTATCTCTGAGCATTGGCTTAGGATTTACACAAACTCCACAGATTTTCCGCATTTTCCCCGATCT
>DJPC01000170.1:0-9129 GCA_002439665.1 Dialister sp. UBA6422 | reverse complement strand
GTTTTCCCAAAGGAACCAGAAGAAGATCCTATTATTGTAGAATAATCATTCTATACTGATTTGCCTATCATACAAAAGAGGGCGAGATCACATATTTTCGTATGGTATCACACCTTCTTTTGTAGAAATTAAGAGCCCTACATACTCTCTGCCAATCCCTTTTTAGAGAAACTTCTGTAAGCGGAAGGGGCACTTAAGCAGCATAAGGCACAGGTGATTGATGGCTGGTAGGTGAAGATGAGAGGAGCTTACTCCTTGATACCAATAACTAACAACTAAAAGCTCAAATATATTTTGTGAAACACGAAAAGGGCTGTGACAAGATGTTTTTGCATGTTGTCACAGCCCTTTTTATTTTCTGTCCTATAGATAGGAAATCTGTTTTATTCACATGGTGTGGTTCTATCTTATCATATGGACCATTATGTATAGAAATGATTTCTTTTAGATTTTATATTCTGCTTTTACTTTTCTGGCGATGAATGGTTGATGCCATCAGAGGCCGTGTTTTTTTACAGCACAAAAACACGGATAGAAATCCGTGTGTCTAGATGCACCAACCATTCAAAATCATACCTATATATTTGAAAAATAATGAAAATATAATATTCCACGGCATACATGGCACATATTTTCTATCTTTATATACATAACATTCTCTACCACAAGCCATAGGGAGCTTCGCTGTCAAGCTATGCAACTTGACGACAGAAAGTTTTGCACTCACGTCTTTTCATCACTTCTTATAAAATTTTTTGATTTGAAAATAATTATAAATTCTGTATAATAATTATAGAAGGATAAGCAAAGAGCTTATTCAAGAAAGGGGGATTTCATTATGGAATTAACAGTTAGAGGAAAGAATCTTGAAATGACTGATGCGCTGCATAATTATGTAGAAAAGCACACAGGTAAAATTCAAAGGTATTTCGATAAACCGATAAAAATTAATGTTTTGCTCCGTATTTCTAATATGACAAAAACTTGTGAAGCCACAGTATTTGTAGATGGTGTCATTCTTCGTGGTGTAGAGAAGTCTGATGATATGTACAAATCTATTGATTTGGTATTCGACAAGGTAGAACGTCAGATTCATAAGTATAAAACACGTCTGGCAAAGAGATTCAAAGAAAAGAACACCCTTTCTAGACAGTTCGTCCTTGAAAAAGAAACTGATACAGCACCGGCTGATACAGAATTTGAAATTGTAAAAACCAAACATTTCAATATCAGCCCTATGTCACCAGAAGAAGCTATCCTGCAGATGAATCTTTTGGGTCATAATTTCTTCATGTTCTTCAATTCTGATACGGAAGCTATGGCTGTTGTGTATCGCCGGGATGATGGAAAATATGGTCTAATTGATGCAAATAAATAAATCCATTAGGGTTATGACGGCTTTTATTTGAGAGGACTGATCTTGATGCAGTATCTTTCCAGTGAAGGCTGACATAAAACAACTAGGATTTATTTTGCGAGTCAGGAATTTTAAAAAAGAGCGGAAATTTCCGCTCTTTTTTTGACTATAGGCTATGATTTTGTTAAAATAAATTAGATGTATTCAAAAGTTAGATCATAGAATGGTAAAGCCTTAGATTTAAAGGAGTTGTCTAGATGTTCGATAAGTTTTTTGACCGACTTTTTAACGGGTCCAATGAAAAAGAAATCAAGAAGATTCGTAAGATTGTGGAACAACAGATCAATCCATTAGAAGATGGATTGAAAAATCTCAGTGATTCTTCACTGGCAAATAAAACCAATGAATTCAAAGCTCGCCTGGCCAAGGGAGAAACTTTGGATGATATCTTGCCAGAAGCATTCGCTGTTATTCGCGAAGCTTCTCGTCGTGTACTGGGAATGCGCCATTTTGATACCCAGCTGATTGGTGGTATCATTCTTCATCGTGGAAATATTGCTGAAATGTGCACCGGTGAAGGTAAAACATTGGTAGCTACCGCACCTGTTTATTTAAATGCGCTGGAAGGCAAAGGGGTACATGTCATTACCGTCAATGACTACCTGGCCAAACGAGACAGTGAATGGATGGGACAGGTCTATAAATTCCTTGGCATGTCTGTAGGTCTTATCGTACATGATATGGATTTTCATCAAAGAAAGATTGCTTATAATTCAGACATCACCTATGGGACCAATAATGAATTTGGATTTGATTATCTGAGAGACAATATGGTCACATCTTTGGATCAGATGGTGCAGCGTCCGCTTCACTTCTGTCTTATCGATGAAGTAGACTCCATTTTGATTGATGAAGCACGTACTCCGCTCATTATTTCTGGACCAGGACAAAAATCGACAGATAATTATTATTTGATGGCCAAATTGGTTCCTCAGCTGAAAAAGGATGAGGATTATACCATCGATGAAAAGCAGAAAACCGTAGCACCTACAGAAGCAGGGGTTGCCAAAATGGAAAAATTACTCCATGTAGACAACTTATATGATGCGGAAAATCTGGAATTAAACCATTTATTTGTGCAGGCTCTTCGCGCACAGACTATGATGGAACGAGATAAGGATTATGTAGTCAAAGATGGAGAAGTCGTCATTGTAGATGAATTTACAGGACGTCTGATGTACGGTCGCCGGTATTCTGATGGACTTCATCAAGCCATTGAAGCCAAAGAAGGGCTGGAAGTGCAGCGTGAAAGCCAGACATTGGCTACCATTACCTTCCAGAACTATTTCCGTATGTATGATAAATTGGCAGGTATGACAGGTACAGCCAAAACAGAAGAACAGGAATTTATCAAGATTTATGGTCTTCCTGTTCTGCAGGTACCGACCAATAAACCGATCCAGCGTAAAGATTTGCCAGACGTGGTTTTCAAAAATAAACGGGGAAAATATAAAGCCGTTGTGAAGGAAGTCAAGCGTCGTCATGCCACTGGTCAGCCAATTTTGATTGGTACCACTTCCATTGAGCAATCTGAAGAATTATCTCGTATGCTGACTGCTGCAGGTATTGTCCATAGTGTACTGAATGCGAAATATCATGAAAAAGAAGCCATGATTGTAGCCCAGGCTGGTCAAAAGGGACAGGTTACCATTGCTACCAATATGGCAGGTCGTGGTACGGATATTTCCTTAGGTGAAGGAGTCGCAGAACTGGGTGGTTTGGCTATCATTGGTACAGAACGCCATGAAAGTAGACGAATTGATAACCAGCTTCGTGGCCGTGCAGGGCGCCAGGGGGATCCAGGCTCCAGCCAGTTCTTCCTTTCTTTGGAAGATGATCTGCTCCGTATTTTTGGGGGAGACAACATCAAGAAGTTTATGGAAAAAATGGGATTGGAAGAAGACGAACCCATTAATAGCCGTATGGTATCCAATGCCATTCAGAAGGCACAGAAGCGAGTGGAAGCCCGTAACTTTGATATCCGTAAGTATGTGCTGGAATATGATGATGTCATGAATCAGCAGAGAAAAGTTGTTTATGATCAGCGCCGGAAGATTCTTGAAGGAGAAAACATGAAAGACCAGATCATGAACATGGTGGACACCATCATTGAAAAAGGCATGGAGACCTATGCGGATCCAAAGCTGTATCCGGAAGAATGGGATTTTGCTGGTCTTTTGAAATATGCTGAAAAATATTTCTTAGCTCCTGGTGAATTGAAGCTAGAAGATGTAGAGGACATGAGCCGTGAGGAAGTAGAAGATAAGCTGAAAACGATTGCTCATGACACCTATGATTCTAGAGAAAAGTCCATTGGTTCTCCCATGATGAGAGAATTGGAAAAAGCAGTGATGCTGAAAGTGGTAGATTCCAAGTGGATGGAACATTTGGATGATATGGATATGCTGAAGGAAGGTATCAGCCTGCGTTCTTATGGTCAGAGAAATCCGATTGTAGAATATAAAGTAGAAGCATTTGATATTTTTGAAGAAATGCAGCAAGCTATGATGGAAACCATCATTATGTATCTCTACCATATTCAGATTCGCTTTGCTTCTGATTCAGAAGAGCAGGAAGGGGCTCACTTAGAAAAGCCAAAGGCACCTGCTGCCGATGATCATCTGAAGGATGCAGAAGAACATTTCCAGGATGATAATGGTGATTTAGAAACAGAAAAAGCAGACGAAAAATAGACATGATGTACGCAGTGCATCATTGGAATGCATATAGATAGTGGCATAGTGGCTAGGCTCTAGGGATCAGTCTGTTATTTCCTGAGGTCTGGCTACGGGTCCCTTTTTTTGAAAAACCTAATATATCGTTAGTGACGACCCCAGGGTTCTTATGTAAGAGCCCTGTTGTGGCTCGTTTTTATATAGTAAGACTAAAGTATAAAACAGAAAGAGAGATGGTAAAGCGTGTTAGAAGATTTAAAGAAAACTTTAACAGAACTGCTCAATCACGAAAAAGAAATAAGGGATTCACTTTGACTTACCTCAGCTGAAAGAACGTATTGCAAGTTATGACATTCAGATGAGTGATCCTGCTTTTTGGGATGATGCTGACAAAGCACGGCAAATTTCTCAGGAAGCAACAGAAGCGAAAGAAGCCTATGATACATATACCCGGTTGTTCGCTAGAGCAGAAGGTTTACAAGAATTACTTGACCTGGCTATTGAAGAAGATGACCAGGGCATGGAACCAGAAATCAAGAAAGAATTGGATGAACTGAAAGAAATTCTGGATAAGAAAGAAATTGAACTGCTCTTAAGTGATAAGTATGATGAAAACAATGCCATCATTACGTTCCATGCAGGGGCTGGCGGTACAGAGGCTCAGGATTGGACTGAAATGCTGATCCGCATGTATATCAAATGGGCAGAATCAGAAGGATTCCAAATTGAAGAGCTGAATATGCTTCCCGGTGATGAAGCAGGCATTAAGAGTGCAGAATATATGGTGAAAGGGAAATATGCATACGGATTTTTGAAATCAGAAAAAGGCGTTCATCGTTTGGTTCGTATTTCTCCTTTTGATGCAGCCAAGAGACGTCATACTTCATTTTCTGCGGTAGATGTTATGCCTGAAATCAGCGATGATGTAGAAGTGGATCTCAATATGGCGGATGTTCGTGTGGATTATTATCGATCCAGCGGTGCAGGTGGACAGCATATCAATAAAACCAGTTCTGCTGTTCGTATGACGCATATTCCTACAGGAATTGTAGCTGCTTGCCAAAATGAACGGTCTCAGTTCCAGAATAAGGAACAGTGTCTTCGTCTTCTTCGTGCTAAACTCTATGAATTGGAGCTGAAGAAACGGGAACAGATGACCAAGGATATAGAAGGGGAGCAGCAAGCCATTGAATGGGGCAGCCAGATTCGCTCTTATGTATTCCATCCGTATAATTTGGTTAAAGATCATCGTACCAATGTAGAAACCGGCAATATTCAAGCCGTCATGGATGGTGATTTGGATATCTTTATCGAAGGATATTTACAGCAGGAAAAAAATAAGAAGTTAGCGAAACAGGAACTATAATGAAAAAGTTAAGTATCATATTGCTCCTATTGGCAGCACTGTTGGTAGGTGCTGACCAATATGCACCGCAATTAGCGGCAGCAGGTTTATATCATGCCTTATCCACGAAAATGGAACTGCAGCCGGATGACGTACATGTACAAGCTTCGCCGGGACTGAAAGTGCTGGCAGGTGATTTGGATGCCGTAGAAGTTCATGGAACCCGTTTCCGTGTCGGCGGGCTGCAGTTCGATCGGTTTGATTGTCAGCTGACAGGGGTGTCATTTAGTCCATGGGACAGTCTTGCCGATCAGAAAATCACTGTACTCCGTGCGCAAAGCGGGGACATGTCGGCATCTATACAGAAAGACGCATTGCAGCAGTTCCTTTTGGACAAGGTAAAAGGATTGTCAGATGCTGAGGTTGCGTTTGATGATGATACTGTGATTGTACAGGGAACGATCAGTGCCGGCGGATTTCTGACCGCCCGGGCGGTGATACGGGGTCACTTTGGCATGAACGGTACTAAGCTGATGTTTGTACCGTCAGACGTATCGGTAGAAGGATTGGGCCTTACCTACAGCAGTAAGCACATAGGAAATATAGAAGTCTATGATTTCAGTAGTTTTCCTTTGGGCATTGTGCCAGATCGTGTTGTGTTGCGTGATAATCAAATTACGATTCATGGCCGGGTTAGTAACTCATAAATAAGGTGAAAATGATGACAAAAAATAATAGATTTAGTAAAGTACTCTTGATTGGGGCAGTACTCATCGGGGTGCTTTGTTCTATATGTCTGTGTGTACAACGGCATTATGTAGAAAAGAAAAGTATGACCATTGAACAAGCGATGGATTATGACGCTGTTGTCAATATGGCACGAAATGATGGATATGATTTGGATACTGCATTGGAAAAATGCCGGGAAGCTGGAGTTACCAGTTTTACCATTTATGACACTACGCTGAACAAGCTGACACAGCGCGGCGAAATGTCTTTGGTGACTCGTTTAGGCTTAACATTGTATTATCCGCAGTTTCATATTACGGATACGTCCTATGATTATTATTTAGTCGGCAAACCTAAAAATCAGGAAGATCTGTATTTTGATGAAGTAACGGCAGATTTGAAAACCAGGCTGGGTGAGAAAAACGTCAGCTTGATTGCCAACAGCCAATACCGGATTGCCGGACTTCGCGGCGTCATGCCGGCATTGGGCGATGTAAATTTGGGAATTATGACGGCAGATGCCCAGAAAATTTCTTCCCACGGTTTTCAGGTGATTTTGCGTCCGACTAATTACAGCAATCCGACCAAAGAACAAGTAGCAAGCTTCTTTAACCGGGCCGATACGATTGATAATGCATCCGGCATCATGTTTGTCGGCAAAGAAGTATTGGGATATACGCCGGTAAATGGCCAGCGCAAAGACATGTTGACCTATACGGCTGACCAAATGAAAGAACGGCATTTGCCGTTTTATATGATTGAGTCTGTCAATCAGCTGCAGTATACAACGCAGGACGGCATGTATGATTTGGCAGGTTTGCTGGATTATCAGACTGTACGCGTATATGCCATGGCCAAAGAAGAATTGGAAAAGATTACGCCGGAAGAAGCTGCTATGCGCTACTATATTAGTGACTTGGAACGCAATGTACGCGTTAATTTGTATCCGTTGTATAAAAAGCCGATGCACGGCATGAACTTGACCGAAACAAATTTGGCATATATCTCTATGGTCAGCAAAAAACTGCAGGACCGCGGGTATACGCTGGGACGGGCTACTGTCATGGATACCTATTATCCCAATAAAATTTTATTGGCGCTGATTGCGGCTGCTGCTGCCTGCGGATTTGTTTTTACGCTTAACTTACTGCTGCCGCTTTCCAACCGCCTCAATTATATCTTGATGGTGCTTGCAGTTATTGGCGGCATAGGCGGTGCGGTTGTTGCCAAAGGCGCATTGTTCCTGCAGATGATGGCTGTTGGTTGTGCTTCTGCAGCTCCGACGGCGGCAATTCTTTTGCTGCTGGATTATTGGAAGAAGAAAAAAATTACACGTAAACTTAGTTACGGTAAAGTAATTCGCGACGGGGCAGCAGGGCTTACCTGTGCCGTAGCCATTGCCATGATTGGCGGGTTGTTTATTGCCGCCATGCTGGGCAATATCCGTTTCTTTATGGAATTTGATTTTTACCGCGGTGTAAAATTGACATTTATCCTGCCGATTATTTTAGTGGCAGTCGGTTATTTGCGCCGTTTCCCCTTGGGAAATACGACGATAACGTCTGCCCAGGATTTTGTCACGTTTGCCAAAGACTTTCTGAATATACCGATTAAAATGGGGACATTGATTGTACTGGCTGTACTGGGGCTAGTAGCCTTTATTTTTGTCGGCCGCAGCGGTCATACAGCAGGGGTTCCTGTGCCGGGAGCAGAAGTAGCTTTGCGCCGTTTCTTGGAAAATGCCATGTATGCACGGCCGCGCGAAAAAGAATTTTTGATTGGCCATCCGGCCTTCTTCCTTATGGTAGCAGCCATGTATCGGAAATGGCCGCAGCTGCTTCACTTTTTCCTTGTCTTGGCAGCGGCGATTGGCGTAGGTTCCATGGTAGAAACATTTGCGCATATCCGCACGCCCTTCCTCATGTCCTTTATTCGCGGCATTGACGGCTGGCTTGTAGGGCTGGTTATCGGCATGTTGGTGATTTGTCTCTTAGCTGTGCTGCAATATATAACGGCATGGTTGGGAAAGCAGGTGAAACCCCGTGATTAACGTTGTGATTTCTGGGTATTATGGCTTCGCCAATGCTGGTGACGAAGCCATGCTTTCTGCTATTGTCGGCTCATTGCGGGATATTGTGCCGGATATACATATTACAGTTATTACGGGAAACTGCCGTATGACGAGGGAACATCATAAAGTACATACGGTTCATCGCATGAATTTTTTATCTATCGCAGCGGCTATTCGCCGCTGTGATATTCTTATCAGCGGCGGAGGAAGTTTGCTTCAAAACGTAACCAGTTCCCGCAGTTTGTATTATTATCTGTTTATCATGCGGATTGCCTTGTTTTTCCACAAACCGGTCATGCTCTATGCACAAGGAATAGGCCCTGTACTTGGCGCGAAAGAACGCCGGGCTGTACGCGATGTGCTGCAGCGGGTTACGGTCATTGGCGTGCGCGATGTCGATTCGAAAGCGGAACTGGAAGCCTTAGGCGTTACGGTGCCGCCTGTTCATGTGACAGCCGATGCCGTTTTATCCATGCATCCGGTCGATAAGCAGATTGGATTTTATTTGCTCAAAAAAGCCGGCGTAACAGGGATTCGCCGTCGTATTGGCATTGCAGTCCGCGACTGGAAAGGCATGGAAGGCTTTAAACGGGAAATTGCCAAGGCGGCAGACATGCTGCAGAAAACGTATGATGCCCGCATTATCTTTATTCCCATGCAGTATCCTGCTGACGTACGCGCCGGTGAAGATATTGCTAAGATGATGAAAACAGAGGCCGTCGTCTTAAAAGAACGATACAACACCGTAGAATTTATGTCGCTTATCGGCTGTATGGATGCTGTGATTGCCAATCGGCTGCACGCTCTCGTATTTGCTTCCATTATGCAGATTCCTGCTGCGTCTATTTCGTACGATCCTAAAATAGACAGCTTTATTCAGCTGATCGGAGAT
>DJPC01000062.1:7329-13581 GCA_002439665.1 Dialister sp. UBA6422 | reverse complement strand
TGGATTTTCTTTAAAAAACAAAATAAACTCCTCTGATTACTGCACAGTGATATTGTTTTTTCATTATACTACATATAGACTAAAAGACGCTAAATAACAGTATCTTTACTGCTTACGGCAAAAAATAAAAAAGCAAGTCATATTTTCTTGATACGACTATATAAATATTTTCGATAAGTTTCAATATAGTGGAATCTTATGAAAAAAATCCCATATGATGGGACAAAAATACAGATTCTCTATCAAAACAGAAAAGATTTTCCATATTCCCTTTTTCCTCAACTTGTTGTATCATAATATCCGGCACAAGATATTGTGCCTATATTTATGTAAACTATCAATATTTAGTATGAATTAGAATACTGTATACAAGAAGAAAACCATCCTACCGGTGGTCTTATTTTATGGGAGAGTGTAAAACAATGAAAAACCGTGAATTTCCAAGAAGCATCCACGTTAAAAATAATGTCATTAAGCGGAATGGACAAGAAGTCTCATTTGATATTTCAAAAATTGTTTGTGCCATTGAAAAGGCCAATCAAGAAGTAGAAACCATTCATCAAATGAGTGATGTGCAGATTCAAGCCGTAGCTGATAACATTGCTAAGAAAATTTCCTCTTATTCCCATGCCTGCAATGTAGAAGATATCCAGGATATGGTAGAAACAGGAATCATGGAAATGCGTGGCTATGAAGTGGCCCAAAAATATGTACGATATCGGTACAAGAGAGAAATTTCTCGTAAGAGTAACACCACCGATGATGGCATTCTGTCCTTAATCGACTTGAATAATGAAGAGGTAAAACAGGAAAATTCTAATAAAAATCCTGTCATCAATTCGACCCAGCGTGATTATATGGCTGGTGAAGTATCTAAAGATCTGACCAAGCGCCTTCTTTTACCAGAGGAAATCGTCAAAGCCCATGAACAAGGTATCATTCATTTCCATGATGCCGATTATTTTGCTCAGCGTGAACACAATTGCGATTTGATCAATCTGGAAGATATGTTACAAAACGGTACAGTCATTAGCCAGACTATGATCGAAAAGCCCCATTCTTTTTTTACCGCTTGCAATGTAACCACACAGATTGTAGCCCAGGTAGCATCCAACCAGTATGGTGGTCAGTCTTTCACATTAGCCCATTTAGCCCCATTTGTAGACATCAGCCGTAAAAAAATTATTAAAGAAGTCATCGCAGAACGAAAAGAAACCGGTGAATCTATGGATGAAAACATCATTCATACCATTGCAGAACGTCGTCTCCGGGAAGAAGTAAAATCGGGCATTCAAACCATCCAATATCAGCTCATTACTCTTATGACCTGCAATGGACAGGCACCTTTCGTGACTATGTTTATGTACTTGGACGAAGTACCTGATGGCCAGACACGTAAAGATCTGGCTATGATCATTGAAGAAGTATTAAAACAGAGAATGCAAGGTGTCAAAAATGAAAAAGGTGTCTGGATTACCCCGGCTTTTCCGAAATTGATTTACGTATTGGATGAAGATAACATTCATGAAAATACACCGTACTATTATTTGACTAAACTCGCTGCAGAATGCACTGCCAAACGCATGGTTCCAGATTATATTTCTGCTAAAATTATGAAGGAAATGAAAAATGGCGATGTGTATCCTTGCATGGGATGCCGCAGTTTCCTTACTCCTGATACGGTTGGTCTTGGAAAAAATGGAAAGCATAAATACTATGGCCGTTTCAACCAAGGGGTTGTCACCATCAATTTGGTCGATGTAGCTTGCTCTTCTGGTGGAGACATGGATAAATTCTGGAAAATCCTAGAAGATCGCCTGGAACTTTGCCACAGAGCTCTTCGCTGCCGCCATGAACGCCTTTTAGGTACTGTATCTGATGTAGCGCCTATTCTTTGGCAATATGGTGCTCTAGCACGACTCAAAAAAGGCGAAACCATTGATAAACTACTGTTTAATAATTACAGTACCATTTCTCTTGGTTACGCCGGACTATATGAAATGTGCGTTCGCATGTTAGGCGTATCTCATACCACAGAAGAAGGCCGTAAATTTGCCATGGCCGTCATGCAGAAGCTGAATGACAAATGCAGTGAATGGAGAGCTGCAGAAAATATTTCTTATTCTGTATATGGCACCCCTATGGAATCCACTACATACAAATTTGCTAAATGCCTTCAGAAACGATTTGGCATCATTCCTGGTGTCACTGATAAGAACTATATCACCAACAGCTATCACGTCCATGTGGCAGAAAAGATCGATGCTTTCCATAAACTAAAATTTGAATCCGACTTCCAGAAACTATCTCCTGGTGGTGCTATCTCCTATATTGAAGTACCAAATATGCAGACCAATATCCCTGCTGTACTGACAGTCATGAAATATATTTATGAAAACATCATGTATGCAGAACTCAATACCAAGAGTGATTACTGCATGGTTTGCGGATATGATGGGGAAATCAAAATCGTTCAAGATGAAAGCGGTAAGTTGGTATGGGAATGCCCACACTGCGGCAATCGAGACCAGCATAAAATGAGTGTAGCCAGAAGAACTTGCGGTTATATCGGTACCCAATTCTGGAACCAAGGACGTACCCAGGAAATTAAAGATCGCGTATTACACTTGTAATCATTGATTTGCGAAGGTCATAACAGTACAATATAAAGATACCGCAAAGGGTCATATAAAAGGACTTAGGTGGAATGAACCAAACCCCAACCAAGTCCTTTTATATTGATACAAGGACTTGGTTGGGGTGTTGTATGGACTTCCCACCATTCTCCACTATACATTATGCATGTTTACATTGTATTCATAAAGGAACCATCACCATGAATTATGCCAATTTTAAAGAATATGATATTGCTAACGGTCCAGGCGTTCGTTTTTCTCTATTTGTATCAGGATGTACCCACCATTGCAAAGGTTGTTTCAATGCAGAAACTTGGGATTTCAACTATGGTAAGCCATTCACTAAAAAAGAAGAAGATTACATTTTGAAAGAAGTGGGGCATGAATACTATGAAGGACTCACTTTACTAGGTGGTGAACCAATGGAGCCAGTGAATCAAAAAGGACTTCTATCCCTTGTCACTCGCTTCAAAGATATGTATCCCCATAAAACCATCTGGTGTTTCACAGGATACTTATTCGATAGAGATTTACTAGGCCATTTTGCTAAAGTCATGCCAGAAACAATGGAACTTTTAAAACGAATTGATGTCTTGGTGGATGGAGAATTTATGTTGGATAAAAAAGATATCACCCTCCTTTTTAAAGGTTCTTCTAATCAACGTACCATCGATGTCCCCAAAAGCCTTGCAGCAGGAAAAATAATCACATGGAATCCAGGAGATACTAGTATGTCGCCAAATTCTAAGATATGATCTCCTTTAGACAATAGTCATTTACAAGGTCTATCAAAAGATGATGATTCTACCCATTTCCCCTATCCAATAAGGAGATAAATAGCTTCTAGCAAAGGGGAATTGGGCAAGATGTTATTATTCCAATTGATTAAAGCATAGCAAAATACCGCTACCGTAAAGGTTATAAAAAGTTATAACATTATATTTGTAATAACTTTTATTAACCCTTATGGTAGCGGTATCTTTATTTTATTACGTCATCAAAAACAGTAAAATAGTCTCCTTTGAATGATCTATAAGCAGATCTATGACGCAGTTGTAATAATGATATCTAACAAATTAGTCAGTCTCTGGCAAGTCTTCTACTTTATCATCGTCCTTATCTTTTCTGTTGAAAATCGTATGATAACCTTCCACTGCCAGTTCCAAAGCCAGGACAATCAGAAGTGCACCAATACCAGCCTGTGCATAAGGACCCCAATCTGCGCCACCTTTCATAATAATCATGACCTGGTTTCTCACAATGAGTCCCAAGGAGCAGATAGTAACGATCATCATGAATGTCATGGGGAAAAGGAACATCTTGTTATTTTTTCCTGCATTTCCAAGCCAAGCAGCTACAGCCAGAAGACCAATGCCAGCCAGAAGCTGGTTAGCTGCACCAAAGAGCCCCCAAATCTTCATGAATCCATTCATACCAAGCATAACGCCTAAAAATACAGTGATAATGGTTGCAAAATAGGGATTAACCATAAGTTTTTTGAAACCGCCTTTGATATCTTTCGGTGTTTCTCCTGGTTCCATCCAGAATTCCTGGAACATGAAACGAGCCAGACGAGTAGCTGTATCCAAAGAGGTCAGGCAGAAAGCAGAGTAAGTCAAAACCAGCAGTGTATACATCATGGTTTCCATGCCTTCCAGCCCAGGAATAGCACCGATCATAGCAGCAATACCGCCAGCAAAGATATCTGTTGCACCAGCCGTATGACCAGTTTCTCTTGCATAAGCAATGGCGCAAAGAGTAATAATTGCCAGGACACACTCTAGAAGCATACCACCATAAGCGATCGGTTTGGCATCAGATTCTTTATCTAACTGTTTAGAAGTGGTACCGGAAGAAACAAGAGAATGGAAACCAGAAATAGCACCGCATGCAACAGTAGTAAACAAAATCGGGAAAATATACTGCATACCATTGCCATTATCTACAGCAAATCCAGTATATGCGGGGAACAGATCTGGATTGATATCAGGATGAGCCCCTACGATACCTACTACAGCGACGATAAGCATCGCATAAAGCAAGAAGGAAGACAGATAGTCACGAGGCTGCAGAAGAATCCATACCGGAGTAACAGATGCAATGGTGATATAAAATCCAATGATCCACATCCATGTGGTGGTGGAAAAATAGAGGGGATGGAAATTCATACCGATAGCCATGCAGAGCGCAATAGCAGCTACCCCCAGAATAGTGGAAGTAATCATAGAAGTATGACGGCGATATACAGCAAATCCAAAAATAATAGCAACTACAATAAAGAGAAGAGAAACCATGGCTACAGACGCTTTGGTCGCACTCTTTGCTTCATTGACAACTCCATTTTCAATAGTTGCACCAAAGGTAGATGCCACAATGGCTGCAAATGCAGCAACCACTAGGATCAGAGTCAGATAGGAAAAAATAATGAATAGCTGTTTGGCTCTCTTAGACATGTTAGCAGAAATAATTTCCCCAATGGACTGTCCATTATGACGGATGGAAGCGAACAGTGCACCAAAGTCATGAACACCACCAAAGAAAATCCCCCCTACCAGTACCCATAAAGTGACGGGAAGCCAACCAAACATAGCCGCACCAATAGGGCCGGTAATAGGACCAGCACCAGCGATGGAAGAAAAGTGATGCCCCATCAGAACCGGAGCTTTCGCAGGAACGTAATCGACCCCATCATTCATTGTATGGGCTGGAGTGGGATGATTGCCTTCCCCTACCCCCCATTGCTTGACCAACCATCGGCCATAGAAAATATAGCCACATAATAAAATCACTAAACAGACTGACAGTAAAACCAGTGTATTCATAACATACCTCTTTCCATTTTTTACACATCACAATTGCACTTTCTTACCCCATGGCGAAGCGCAAGAAACTCTTTAACCCTCTTTTTTCCTCTATCTCAAATACTTTCCGAAGTCCTTTTTCCATGCATCGACCTGCTTTATTAAACGATAACGTCATATCTGATAGGTCAAGACATCCCGCATGATATTCCATCCAACCATGAAAAGAAAATTTAAAAGTTTTGTAATACCTACATCTTTCCAGTTGCTTTTTAGCTTCTATATCTACGGTATCACAAATAAAAACCGGCGAAATATACGTATACATATGGCCTGGACCAATATGTGCCATTTCCATCCCTTTTTCATAAGCATAATCTCGACAGGCTTCAAAAAGATCCTTTGTCAAATGTCTTACAGAAAATACAAATAAAAATTCTTCTTGATGAGTCGACCAGAGCTGGTTGGAGTGGAAAAGAAAATACTTCTCTGCCTTCTCATAATATTCACAAACCGCACTCAACGATGCCCCATCTGGTAATCGTGGAACTGATAATTTGACTGCCTCTCTCAGTCCATCACTCACCGTTTGTTCTTTTTTATCAAATCGAGTGATCGTATAATACCGATGATATCCAGATAGTAACCGTTCTATAGCCAATTGCCTTTTTTCCATACTCCCTCCTTTGCCCTTTATGACTATACAAAAATGTTATGATTTCATAATCATTTGGAATACTGTTCCCTAATTATACACGTTTTAGATAGATTTATGTAATAAAAGAAACTTATAACCCACATAAAGAAATATGATG
>DJPC01000062.1:7067-7214 GCA_002439665.1 Dialister sp. UBA6422 | reverse complement strand
CAGAATAAAATAGCTTTTCATTCCTCATATGGAGAAAAATCACCTTTGACTAATGACAAAACCTGCACATTTCTATTTCTATGATTTCCATCTCTTTCTCTATCACTCCGTTTGTGCTATAATTAAATCGAAAATATTAAATTTAAA
>DJPC01000062.1:6873-7038 GCA_002439665.1 Dialister sp. UBA6422 | reverse complement strand
AATTCTATCTATTTCAGAAGGAGTGATATGATGATTACTGAAATTCATGACGAAGAAACTTTTAATACAGAAATTACAAATCATGCTGGATATAGTCTGGTAGATTTTTGGGCTACTTGGTGTGGTCCCTGCCGTATGATGGCACCTGTTTTAGAGGCCAGTGAA
>DJPC01000062.1:6622-6863 GCA_002439665.1 Dialister sp. UBA6422 | reverse complement strand
CTGTCTTAGGCGACCGTATTGCTTTTCATAAGGTAGATGTAGATGAATTACAAGATCTAGCTGGTCAATATGATATTATGTCTATTCCTACACTAATTCTTTTTAAGGATGGTGTAGAGGTCAATCGTCTCATTGGTGCTATGTCTCAAGAGGAACTCATAAGCCAGCTAAAAAGTTGTCTGTAATCGAATAATCATAGGATTGATATCTTGTGTAGCATGTCATAAATAACAAATTCTAT
>DJPC01000062.1:1048-6605 GCA_002439665.1 Dialister sp. UBA6422 | reverse complement strand
AAAATAGAAATTCCTCTCTGCCCTATTTTCTATAAAAGGTGACTTACTCTCTTATGTATCTTCATGGAAATTTAATTTCTAAGTGGTTACTATAAGCTGGTAAGTCACCTTTTATGGTTGGATATAGTTACAAAATCATACTGGTGGATTTCTTATCCCATGAATAGAAAAGCCAGGAGACCGTGGGGAAACGGTCTCCTNNAACTAACAACTAACAACTAACAACATAGTTTTGCATTTTATCACAGCCTCTTTTTCTTTTGAGTGATTAGTGACTAGGGATTGATATCTAGGCCCTAATTCCTAATTCCTAGCCCCTAGTCACCAGTCCACCAGTCACCAATGACCAAAACAAAAAGAATCCCCATCCGGTGGGGAAACCGGATGGGGATCCTTATAGGAGAGAGGGTAAATTATTATCAAGAAAATCTAAAAATGAAAAGTAACAGGCACCTCCTTTAGTGTATTGGTATGAGCTGTTACATAGTCTATGGGGAAATAGAACCATGCAACATTGGAATTCACTTTTAAGTTGACTGTCGGTCAACTTATGTATGTATTATACCATTTTTCATCCATTCTGCAAGTCCTCTTTTATTATATTTTCATAAAGCATTAAAGAATTTCTTTTATCTAATTTTAATATTTTCGACTTATAGTCAATATAATATTCTGATATTCTTCTACCTATAGAAATGATTTTGTAAAAACATGAATGGAAATGCTTGTCATTGGTGGTATAATAGTTTTTAACACTCTACTATGTATGGTTCATAGTGCTGCAATAAAATATTTTACTATGAACTAACAATAATTCTAGATGTATTAACATAAGAAGGTGATTGTATGATTATTACCATTGCTCGCCAAAGCGGAAGCGGTGGATATACGGTGGGAAAAATTTTAGCTGATCATTATGGAATTCCTGTATATGACCAAACCAGCTTAACACAGCTAGCAAAAGAAAAAGGTATGTATGATAAAATGCGTGGATTCTTTGATGAATTTCCTGTCAATTCTCTAATGTACGCATTATCTATGGATTTTAGAAACAAAAAATTTACTGAACCGGAAAGGAATGCCTTAGAGCATCTTGTTTCTGACCATGATTTTGTTTTAATCGGACGATGTGGTAATTATATTTTTAAGCCTAGAAAAGATTGTACCTCCGTATTTGTTCACGGTGATCTCACCTATCGCATTTGGTACAAAACACAATTGCTTCATGTATCACCAGGAGAAGCCAAGGAAATTATTCGCAAAGCCGATGAAAGTCGCTTGGCGTACCATCGATACTATACAGGTACCATTTGGGGAGAAGCCAAAAACTACGATCTTTCTATTGATACCTCCCGTATAGGTCACCAAGCAGCAGCTGAATTGGTGATGCAATACATAGAAAAGGCAAAGGAAGCTGACAAACGAACAGAACCGTTTTATCCATTGAAATAGTCTTCCATGAATAAGAATGGAAGATATCATGACACACTATATGTACATCATAATAAGAAAGGAATATCATGGGTTATTTACAACAATTTGGCTACATTTTAGCCATCACCTTTGGGGGCGAATTGCTTCATGACCTGCTCCCTCTTCCTGTCCCAGCCAGCATTTATGGAATCATCATGTTATTCCTGCTTCTTCATTTTCGTTGGCTCAGGGTATATCAGATCAGGCAAGCTTCCATGTTTCTCATCGAAATTATGCCCGTTCTCTTTATTCCTGCTGCTGTAGGGCTTATGAATTCCTGGGGACTTATTTCTTCTCTCCTTATAGAATATATAACCATTACAGTCATTGCATTAGTTGCAGTCATGATTGTTTCCGGTCGCTTGACCCAGTCTATCATTGAGAAACATAGAAAGGAAGAAGAATGAATCATATCTTACAAGATTCTGCCTATCTCAGCGTATTTCTGAGCCTATTTACTTTTTGGTTAGGGACTAAAGTATTTGCTAAACTTCATAACCCTTTATTCAATCCTCTTCTTATCTCTGTATTACTCATCATTGTTTTTTTGAAAGTAACTGGCATGGATTATCATTCCTATCATGAAGGTGCTCAATATATTAACTACCTATTGACCCCTTCCACCATTTGTCTAGCTGTGCCACTCTATGAACAAATAAAACTACTGGAACAAAATTATAAAGCCATCTTCTTTGGCATTGTATCTGGTGTAATAACTGGAATGACGGCCGTCTTTTTACTCTGTTTTATCTTTGGTTTTGATCATGCTTCCTATGTTACATTGCTTCCTAAGTCCATCACCACCGCTATCGGCATGGGACTTTCTGAAGAATTAGGCGGCTATGTATCTATTACAGTGGCAGCTATCATTGCTACAGGGATTTTGGGAAATATGATTGGTGAACACATTTGCAAATATGCAGGTATCAAACACCCCATTGCCAAAGGTATTGCCTTAGGTACTGCAGCCCATGCAATGGGAACAGCCAAAGCTATGGAAATGGGGCCTGTAGAAGGGGCTATGAGTTCTCTTTCCATCGTAGTCTCTGGTGTTTTTACTGTAGCTGGTGCGTCAGTCTTTGCTTTGCTCATCTAGCGGAAAATATATTTTTTAGAAAAAATCCTCCTATGATATATCAGAAAAGAGGGTGTAATCAAATACTTTCGCATTTGATTACACCCTCTTTTCTACTGTTATGAAATAACAACTCATCCATTAAAATACAGTATAGTACATGCCAGAGAGTAATGGAGACAGAAGTCATACATACCGCTTATGACTATGTACCACTGTCTTCCACTGACTGCTTATATATAATGTAGCGAATCATTTATTTCAATATCAAAAGCTTAAAACCAGTGTGTTGATTATTGTTAGCTGTTAGAAAATCAACATCCAGCAGCAGGAAGTGCATAGTTTGATCTGATAAACCGTATGTCTACCCATGTAAACGCCCAATTTTAACCTTATCTATGCCATAAATACCAAATGTATAATAAGCAATAGGTCACTCACGATGTAGGATGCATCAGGAATGATTAAACAATTTTCCTTCAGACCAAGCTTTCCCTACGGTTCGTCCCAATTCTATATAGGTACTATGGACTGCATCAAAAATAATGGGATTCAGCTTTGCAGGATCAATTTTCCCATGGGCATCCAATATATTTTCATCCACCAAAATATTGACAATATCCCCTATGATATGAAAATCTTCTCCCACCTGTGCGATATGAGATACCTTGCATTCAAAAGTAAGAGGATATTCCTCAATCACTGGGGCATGGACATGCTGACTAGGCGCAGCATGAAATCCTACGTTCTCTATCTTCCCTGGCCTATGATGTGCACTGACCATTCCGAAGTAATCTGATTCTCCCATGGTAGAAACAGTTGCCATGCTCACTGTAAAATCACTGCCTTGGCGGATGTTATCTGTAGTCATATGACGGTGATCTAACATAAAGCCGATTTGGTTCGTATCATATATGCCACCCCAGGCCGCCACCATCACATTAGGCACCTCTTTTTTATCATAAGTCCCAATAACCAGTACTGGCTGTGGATAAATAATAGATGCTGGTTTTAGATTGACTTTCATGGTCCCTTACACTCCTTTATTTTTTAATTTTGTCCCTCCTGAGAAGTGACAAAAATCACCAATAAGAAAATATCCAATTCTACGTATACATCTAGGAGTTACATCTTATTTGACAATCATTTTCTTCATATTTTTCGCAAACCGATCCACAATGCGCTCATATAAATTTTGTGGCTGATTTTCAGAGACCCGGCTCCTGCTGTCTTCACTGGATGCTACTAGATATCCTGTTTGGGTATCATACCACTCAAAAGTCACAGTAACAGAACAATAAGGAACATATTGGTCTGGGATAAATATAGGATAAGTTTCCGTGCGATAAAAATCATGCCAATTTCCATCTTTGTCTCGCCAAGAATCCCGCACTTCTCTTGATTTCCATTCCGTATGTGCTGGCTCTAAATAGGAATCCACCTGATATACAGTCAGCCTTGGCAAAATATAAAGAGAAGCCCCCTCATCCATAGCCTCTTTAGGAATAACATGTACATCGATAGGCGCTTCTACTTCAGAAGCTTTCTGGACTCTTTGGAACAATTGGGCTTTTGGAAAAGTCGGCTTAGCTGTCACTATGGATAGCCCTTTTATTTTTGAAACCCGTTTGACCAATTCTTCTTTTACTATTTGTTCCTTTGCGATACTAGGTAGTGTAACGTCCGAAGTATCCAATTCTGCTATATATACTTTTTGTACCTGTTTAAAATCATAGGATGAATCTTCCCAATGGGTATATTCCGCCTCAGCCGTAGACACGCTAAGTAGAAATATCATTCCTAAAATCCATGTGAGCACGCGCATGAAGAAAAGCACCTCCCTTCTGTATAATCATTCATAAACTGATATTATTTTAAAAGCGGTATAGCCTTATGCTGTACCGCTTTTAAAATGCAAAATTCATTTTTTATGATTTCCATACAGATCATAGGAAACTGCATTCTCATCATATCGATTGAGACGAACAGGCCGTTTATCCGCATAGCCAACAGCAATGATGCAGAAGGGATCTAAATCAGTAGAAATGTCCAAAATATGACACAAATGAATCTTTCTATCCTGGTATGGATACACCTGCATCCATAAGGTGGAAAGTCCTAAATGTTCTGCTTCAATCAAAATATTCTGTGCAGCAGCAGAACAGTCAAAAGTCCATTCTTCTGGGAAGCTGATTCCTTCCTTCTTCCCTACAATGACAATAGCAGCCGAAGCCTTACGTGCAGGTCCAGCAATGATACTATTATGTGAAATGGCTTTCACCAAGTCTTCTCGAGTCACGATGATAAAGTCTCTGGATTTCTGATTTCCTACCGCTCTAGCCTGCATGCCCGCTTTGACCAAAGTCAAGAGCTCATCTTCTGGTACCGGAGTTAATTCTTTAAAATACCGGCAAGTACCTCGTCTGAAAATTTCATCCATGGTCGTTCCTCCTTATAAAATGCATGATTATTTATTATTTTTATTTCTTAATTTCATTATACCATACACAGTCGTTCATGGTAGATTGTGAGTTCTAGGAGCTAGGTATAAATAAATATTATAGCCAATCATATCCATTATGAAAACAAATACGCTCTATTTGGTGCATCAAAAAAGAGCCATAACCGAAATTATGACTCTTTTTACCTATCACATTAGATAGATTTAGTTGCTTTGAGGCGTGTCAATGCACGCATCAGAGCCAGCTTTGCACGATCCATGTCGACTTCGCTGTTTTTGGACTGAATTCTGTCTTCAGCACGTTTCTTTGCTGCCTGAGCACGGGCTACGTCAATGGTTTCTGCCAATTCTGCCAGTGGAGCCACTACATTTACCTGATTGCCCTTGTTTTCAAGGAAACCGCCAAATACAGCAACTCTCTCTTCTTCTGCTCCTTTTTTAATGCGCACTACACACATCGTAAGAGCAGCAGCGAGAGGAAGATGGCCCTTCTGCACTGCAAATTCGCCATCTTCTGCGCGGGCAACCACCATGTCTACGCCGTCCTG
>DJPC01000062.1:521-954 GCA_002439665.1 Dialister sp. UBA6422 | reverse complement strand
GCTTATTCCCCTTTCTTCATCTTTTCAGCCTTTTCGATTGCTTCATCAATTGTGCCGACCATGTAGAATGCACCTTCAGGCATATCATCATGCTGACCTGCAAGGATTTCCTTGAAGCCTCTGATGGTTTCCTTCAGTGGTACATATCTACCTGGGGAGCCTGTGAACTGTTCAGCTACGAAGAACGGCTGAGACAGGAATCTCTGAATCTTTCTTGCACGAGCAACGATAACCTTATCGTCGTCAGAAAGTTCTTCCATACCGAGGATGGCGATGATATCCTGCAGTTCCTTATAACGCTGCAGAATAGCCTGTACACCGCGGGCTACTTCGTAGTGTTCCTGACCAAGTACGTTTGGATCAAGGATACGGGAAGTGGAGTCCAGCGGATCTACTGCTGGATAAATACCCAGTTCTGCGATGGAACGGTTCA
>DJPC01000062.1:0-440 GCA_002439665.1 Dialister sp. UBA6422 | reverse complement strand
TCATCGGCTGGTACATATACAGCCTGAATGGAAGTAATAGAACCAGTCTTGGTAGAGGTGATTCGTTCCTGGAGTTCACCGATATCAGTAGCCAGGGTTGGCTGGTAACCTACTGCAGATGGCATACGGCCAAGCAGTGCGGATACTTCGGAACCTGCCTGTACAAAGCGGAAAATGTTATCTACGAAGAGCAATACGTCCTGACCCTGTTTATCACGGAAGTATTCAGCCATGGTGAGGCCAGTCAGAGCAACTCTCATACGTGCTCCCGGTGGTTCGTTCATCTGGCCGTATACCAGTGCTACTTTGTTCAATACGCCGGAGTCTTTCATTTCGCCCCAAAGGTCGTTGCCTTCACGGGTACGTTCGCCTACGCCGCAGAATACGGAGCAGCCGTCGTGTTCGGTTGCGACGTTGTGAATCAGTTCCTGAATCAGGAC
>DJPC01000177.1:3385-5076 GCA_002439665.1 Dialister sp. UBA6422 | reverse complement strand
ATGGACCGCAGACAACAGAAAACGCGAATGGCCATCTTTGATGCCTTCAGTGCTCTATTATCAGAAAAACCATATTCGAAAATCACCATCCAAAACATCATCGACAGAGCCAATATAGGTCGCAGTACCTTTTATGCTCACTTTGAAACCAAAGATAGTCTCCTGGAAGAAATGTGCCAGGAACTCTTTGACCATATCATCGAAGGAGTCATGAATGACAACCACCCCAGTGACCATCACATGGATTCCAATGAGCCAGACCCCGTTTTTTGCCACCTGCTGCAGCACATCGCAGCCAATACCAATCATGTACGTGAACTTCTGACATCTGAAAGCTCTGATTTCTTTTTAAAATATTTCAAAGCCAGTCTCAATACCCTGATCGCCTCTTATCTTTTAAAAGACCATCCTTTATATAAGGATGTACCAGAAGATTTCCTGCTCAATCATATTTCCGGAAGTTTTGTGGAAATGGTGCAATGGTGGGTACGACGGAAGATGAAAGAAACCCCAGAAGAACTCTACCGCTATTTCCAATCTGTCATCTCCCCTCTCCTTTAAAAATGGCCCTTATATAGCCTTTTCTTAACCCTATGGAAAAATAGGAAACAGAGAATTAGGCTTTATACATTAGAACGCTATCCAAAATAATACGAATATCTTATATTCACCCAAACTCTTCATTTCTCATCAAAAAATCCCTATCCAAGGCGGCTATTTTAGGCTATAATATGACAAATACGAAGGTCTAATAAAAATTAACTTGACCTTTAGGGTAAGAAGATGTATATTTTACCTTAATATCTTTTACCCCAATATTTTTTATTCAAGGAGGAAATAATGGCAACCTATATTAATGAACCGGCACATACCTTCAATGAATATCTCCTGATTCCAGGATATTCTGATTGCAACTGCATCCCAGCAAACGTTTCTTTGAAAACCCCGCTGGTCAGATACAAAAAGGGTGAAACACCGGCTATTACATTAAATATTCCTATGGTATCTGCAATTATGCAGGCAGTCTCCGGTGAAAAACTGGCAGTAGAACTGGCAAGAAATGGTGGTATTTCTTTCATCTATGGTTCTCAGACTCCTGAAGAAGAAGCAGCCATGGTTGCCAGAGTGAAAGCACAGAAAGCAGGTTTCGTACCTTCTGACTCCAACCTTTCCCCAGAAAATACACTGGCTGACGTTTTGGCCCTCAAAGCTAAGACCGGCCACTCCACTGTGGCTATCACAGAAGACGGCACCTCCAATGGCAAATTGGTAGGTATCGTTTCTTCCAGAGACTACCGTGTAAGCCGCATGGACAAGAGCGAAAAAGTAAAGAATTTCATGACCCCTCTTGAAAAACTGATCAAAGCAGAATATGGCATCACCCTCTCTGAAGCCAATGACATCATCTGGGATAACAAAATCAATTCCCTTCCAGTCCTCTACGCTGATGGCCGTCTCTATGGTTTCGTATTCCGCAAAGACTACGATTCCCATCAGGAAAATCCAAACGAAATGCTGGACGCTCAGAAACGCTTCATCGTAGGTGCTGGTATCAATTCCAGAGACTATGCAGAACGTGTACCGAAGCTGGTAGATGCTGGCGCCGATGTACTCTGCATCGACTCTTCTGAAGGTTTCTCTGAATGGCAGAAAATCACCATCAATTGGATCCGTGAACGGTACGGCGAAAA
>DJPC01000177.1:0-3298 GCA_002439665.1 Dialister sp. UBA6422 | reverse complement strand
TTCGTCAAAGTCGGCATCGGCGGCGGTTCCATCTGCATCACCCGTGAAACCAAAGGCATCGGCCGTGGCCAGGCTACTGCTCTTATCGAAGTTTGCCAGGCTAGAGATGAATACTACAAGAGAACCGGCATCTATGTACCGGTATGCTCCGATGGCGGTATCGTATATGACCACCACATCACCTTGGCCCTCGCTATGGGCGCTGATTTCGTCATGCTGGGCAGATACTTCGCTCGTTTCGACGAATCCCCGACACAGAAGAGAACCGTAGGCGGCACAGTCGTCAAAGAATACTGGGGCGAAGGTTCCAACCGTGCTAGAAACTGGGGTCGCTATGACCTGGACGGTTCCAAGAAACTGGCTTTCGAAGAAGGTGTCGATTCCTACGTACCATACGCTGGTCCACTGAAAGAAAACGTAGCTAAGACCTGCGCTAAGATCAAAGCCACCATGTGCAACTGCGGTGCGATCACCATTCCGCAGCTCCAGGAAAAAGCTAAACTGACCCTCGTATCCGCTACCTCCATCGTAGAAGGCGGTGCTCACGACGTCATCAGAAAAGAAAAAGATAGCTCCGATAGATAATCGGCGCACTGAAAAACTCCCGCTTCGGCGGGAGTTTTTTTGATGGTTTGGAATGAGTGGTTAGGGATAAGTAGCTAGGCCCTAGGGATTAGAAGTGCGGCGTGAGGAATGAGAAGTGAGGAGTAGAGATTAGTCCCGTAGCGGATTGTCGTACTACTAGTGAAGTATACCCGCGCTTTTTCATCCGCTTATATCTTTTCTTAAAAGAAGAAGTAAATTTAACTCGATACATACTTACTCCTCAAGTGCTTTTCTTAGGTCATCCATGTTTGCATAGCTTGGCACATCCGGGTCTTTAGAAATACGACGTGCTTCCTCCATGGCTTGTAAAGTCCGAGAAGAATACCGCGGCACTTCCACCCGAAAGGGAATCCCACCCTGTAATACACACTGGTGTAAAAAAAGATTGACTGCACTAGACATATCCAACCCCAATGTGCCCAAAAGAGCTGTTGCCTGTTGCTTAATATCTGCATCAATACGAACTTGCGTAAGAACTGTAGCCATAAAATCACCTTTCTTTCACCTGTATCATAGCTATTATGCATTACATGGTCAATCAAAATGGCAATAAAAAAGGTACTCCGATTTCTCCAATGTATGAGTTGGCTATCAGCCTTACGTATCACATTCGAGAAACCAGAGAACCTTGAGCCACACGAGAACCCTTAGAAACCTATAACCTCTAAAGAAATCACAGCTACTGCCGCCTGCCAGATTCAAAGCAGACTATTCCTTAGGTGCGGGATAGAAAGTCACTCCGTGCTTTCCATGCTCTTTGGTATAGTAGAGAGCCTGATCGGCATCGGTGAATTGGCTCTTACCTGGATTTTTCCGATCCGTGAAAGCCACGCCGACGCTCAAAGAAACAGCGGGAAGACCATCGGTGGGATGAGACAGTTTTTCATTGATGGCATTGATTCTATCCACCACCGTATAGGTCAAGTCGCTTGTCATTTCCACCATGATGACTGCAAATTCATCGCCGCCGATACGGCAGATGTAGTCGATATCACGGAAAGTTTCCAGCAATAGACGTGCCACTTTTTTCAGGATTTCATCCCCCACCGCATGTCCATTATGATCATTGACCGATTTGAAAATATCCACATCGATTAAAATTAAAGCAAAATCCTTATGCCCTTTTTCGTACATATTGAAAATCTGATTATAAGAGCCACGGTTCAGCAAATCTGTCAATGCATCATGCTCTGCCTGGTGCTTGATAAGTCTCTGCCGCTCTTCATTTTCCTTATAAATCCGATTATAAGTGCTCCCCAATTTTTTCAGTTCATAGGCACCATCCACATCCAGCAGCGAATCGGTTTCAATATTGTGATTGTACCGCAAAAGAGGCTTTACGATCCAATGGCGCATGATAAGGCAAAGAGAAAGCATCATGACAGCAAAGGCCAGCATGCACGCTAAAATCAGAATAAAGATACGGGCAAAAATCAAAGACGCATGGTTTTGCCGTTCATAAATGATGTCACTAAAGGCCGCTGCCGCTTCGTCCACCTGGTCTGAAATCGTCATCTTGGCTGTTTCATACGTGGGACTGATGACCAGTGCCCGCGCTTTTTCCATCTTTTCTGAAGAAGATAGACCTGTATCCTCAGGCTTCAAATGGACCTTTCTGATTTCTTCCGGCCAAGTAGAAATCGGAGCTCCCTCCCCTTCTTCTATAAGCCGCATAGCGTAATATTCCAGATTCATCAAATCTCTAGACGTAGAAAGAGCCTGCCTCAAAGATTGCAAAGATTCGGAATGGGAATCCAATTTAGAAAGATCCTGCAACGCCTTTTCACGGGTTTTTGTCACATTGGCTTCTTCAAAATAGGCAGCAATATACTTTCTATCTCCTGTGGCAGCAGCCAGACGCACCTGCTGGGTCAAAAAATCCGATCCCTGCTTCAGCTCCTGCACCGCATGGTGACACTCGATATAATCCTCTATGGATGAACGGAGCACCTTGTATTGCTGATGCCCCCAGACGGCCATGCCGATAGAGGTGATAAATAGTACAATCGTGATGAGGATGCTCCACTTACTAACAACGCGTATTTTGATTTTTCCAGCCATAGGGACCTTTTTCTCCTGATCATTTTATGATAGATATGTTATGTTTCATTCATAATATTTTTAGTATTTTATCACGATTGTTTCTCTCTTACAAGAAAAAATTCCATAGAAATCGGCAATGTTGTGCCTGCTTCCTGTAGACAATCCTTTCGTAAAAAAGAGAAATCACTTGCTTCTTTTCCGCTATAGTGGATAGCACTAAGTACGCTTGCTATGTTCAGTGCGAAGTATATCGCCTGCGCCTCCCCCTCTGCCTTCCGGCAGCTCCCCCGGCGGGGGAGCCAAGGCGCTGGTGACTTTTTCGAATAGAGGCAGATTTCCTTATCCCTAGGGCCTAATCCCTAATCCCTAATCCCCAGCCACCCTTCATTGGGCATCTTTGGGAGCAGGAAATGAGACTTTTATCGCTTCTCTATTAACCTTCCCTGTGCCATTTGCTGACTGCCTTATATACCACAAGGAAGAGTCCCACTTCCATAGGGAAGCAAATCACATTTTTAATGAGACGGCTCACAAAAATCGCTGACGCTGCCTTGTCATAGTACAAAACCAGCCACAGAGTATTGAGCCCTAGATGGATCAAAATCATCACTAAGAAAAAAGGAATGCACACATAAGGAAATTTCACTTT
>DJPC01000142.1 GCA_002439665.1 Dialister sp. UBA6422 | reverse complement strand
CATTTGACAAAGAGCCAAAAAAACGCCTGCAGCGAGGTCACAAAAAGCATAAAAGAATATATGATTGATGGGAATCTAGTACCCTATTTTTAACCTTATACCAAACCATATATGTTTGGCAGCGCTTCATAGCGATATGCCCCTTCCGCTATGAAGCACTTCTCATTACACATCTACCCTATCCCCATTCTACGCAATAAAAAACGGCAACCCTGAGGCCACCGCTTTTCTGGGAAATCCCAATTATTTTCTTTCCTTAATTCTAGCTGCTTTGCCAGACAGACCACGCAGATAGAAGAGTTTGGCACGACGAACAATGCCGCGACGTTTTACTTCAATCTTTTCCAGACGTGGGGAATGAACGAGGAATGTTCTTTCAACGCCTACGCCGTAAGAAATACGACGAACGGTGAAGGTTTCTCTAACGCCCGCATTTCTTCTTGCAATAACAACACCTTCAAATACCTGAACTCTTTCGTTCTTGCCTTCTACGACTTTTACATGAACTCTGACTGTATCGCCAGGACGGAATTCAGGAATGTCGTTTCTGAGCTGTTCATTTTCCAAAGTTTCAATAATATTCACGATCTTTTCCTCCTTCTCACAGAACATTCATGCCGATCGCATATGGCAGAGGACTGTTCAGACTAACAATCAAATATTACCATACTTTTATAAGAAATGCAACTAGAAAATAGGTTTTAAATAGCTAGTGACTAGTTGTTAGCTATTAGGAATGCTGAAGGTTATGATTCTACAGCAATATATTCTTCTAACATGATACATCCCGCATGACGCACGTCAAAAAGCCGTCTCAGCACCAACTCCCGAGACGACTTTCCATCAATAGCCCTGCATAGGCATGGCTTGCTTTTTAAGTTTTTTAAGAGCTTTTCCTTCGATCTGACGGATACGTTCACGAGTAACACCGAAGTGTTTACCCACTTCTTCCAGTGTTCTCGGTGTACCATCATCCATACCGAAACGAAGCGCCAGAACACCTTTTTCTCTTTCTGTCAAAGTATCCAGCATTTTGTATACCTGCTCCCGTCTCATGGTCGCAGCTGCTTCATCTTCCGGAGACGCTGTCTTCTGATCTTCGATGAAATCTCCCAAATGAGAATCTTCCTTTTCACCAATAGGAGTTTCCAATGAAATCGGATCCTGGGCAGCCTTCTTTGCTTCCCGAATCTTTTCCACATTGATTCCCATTTCCTTGGCCAGCTCCTCATTAGAAGCTTCCCGGCCATGTTCCTGGAGGAACCTACGACCCACTCGATTCATCTTATTGATAGTTTCTACCATATGAACCGGCACACGAATCGTTCTTGCCTGGTCCGCGATAGAACGGGTGATAGCCTGACGAATCCACCAAGTCGCATAGGTAGAGAACTTATATCCCTTGGTATAATCGAATTTATCAACAGCCTTCAAGAGACCGATGTTCCCTTCCTGAATCAAATCCAAAAAAGGCATACCGCGACCTGGATATTTCTTGGCAATAGAAACTACCAGACGCAGATTGGCATTGGCCATTTCTTTCTTTGCATCCCTGGCAGCGGCTTTTTCCTCAGGAGTTGCATCCTTCTGTTTTCCCCGTTCGATAGTCTTTGCCAGATTCATCTCCTGCTCAGCAGAAAGAAGCGGATTGGAACCACATTCCCGAAGATACAAACGCACTGGGTCACTCACTCCACCAGCTGCATAGTCTGCATCACTGGTATCATCTTCCCAATCTTTATCTTCATCTAAATCATCTTTATCCTCATCCAAAAGCATGTCATCGGAAAGGAGATCCTCCCCAGCTTCTGCTGCAAAATCAGCATCCGTAGGCTCTTCCTCATCGTCATCATCATCGTAAATGACATCGATTCCCTTTTCATTGAGATAGGCAAAAATCGCATCGAACTGTTTTTGATTCAGATTCTTTTCTTTCTGGAATTTCAAAACATCGTTATAAGAAATATTGCCATCCGCATTTACTTTGTCCAGCAGTTCCTTTAGCCACTCTGCCAGCTGTGCTGCCTTAGTTGCCAAATAAGGACACCTCCTCAGAAACCTTGCATGATATCATGCCATATACTACATCAACTCTAGAAAAGGACCCCTTTTCCTTCCTATCATCGTTCCACGCTTTCTTATAAAGCCTTTTTTATGTATGAAAAGTCGTCCTTTATGGTATTAAGTCGGAATATAATAATATCACTTTCATATGGCAAATGCAATGAGAGAAATACCGTTTCTGATTTGGTTCCAGGAAATATATGGGTGAGTAATTAGGCCCTAGGGATTGTAAAATAAAGATTATTCTTCCGCCGTCAATTCATACACATAGGTCATCCGCACACTGTCTAAGGCGAGGGATGTGAGAGAAGCGTAGGCTGTGCCTGCTGCCATCATATCTGCATCTGCTGCATCAAGCTTCACGTTAGAAAGATTGATGGTCTGAATAGCGGTTTTTCCCGTAGAGGTAGTGCCATTTTCAAAGCAAATATTGAGTTTCTTGTCGATCATGGATTTGGTAATCATAGTTGGTTGTATCCTTTCGTAACTAAATTTTGTTATTGGTCGATCGTTGTTAGTTGTTAGGATTATATCCCAAGTTCAGCTCTATCAACTTGCACAAATACATATCGGCTTTGGTGTAAGGTTTAGGATTTGAGGTACTTGCTAAACCTTACATCTCAAGCCAATCCAATTACTGCAGTTCTGTAGTAGAAGAAATAGTTATTTCTGGTTGTTGAGCCCAAACAACCAGAAACAGCAAGTTATTGATTTTAAGATGATGATGTGTCAATCGAAATCAGCGTATAACAAATACAACTTCCACAAAAGAAGTCTGTAAAATCCTATTCAATTCCCTTTCGGGCAATTCTACCTTCCATGGAAAATAGAGGGGTAAACGAACAAGAAAACATGAATCATTACCAGGGTAATGGAATTTGGTTAACGGTTAACGGTTGACAGCTAACAGTTAACTGTTTACAGTCTACTGTCTACTACCTACTATGCCCTGCTGCACCAAAAGAGCGGTACTTACGTGTCATGTTTAAGATGAGGCCAAGGTGAATGCGGCACCACGCAGCTTCTAGGTTCCTAGCGATATTGGGTATGCTTTCCGCTTTTCCTTCATCTCTTCTTTTGATTTAGGGTGTAAGGGATAAGGTTTTAAACCCCAAACCCTTAAACCTTTTAATTATGGCAGGTTGTCTCAAATGGGCCTGACAGTCAAACCAAACAACTGACAACTATTAACCAATAAAAAAATCCCATTTCATCTACCAAGAAAAGTAGATAAAATGGGATTTCATTGTTGTATAAGGTTTGGCAAAAAAATACTCTTGGCAAAACCAAGAGTATTTTTGGTGACCCAGGAGAGATTCGAACTCACGACCCACCGCTTAGAAGGCGGTTGCTCTATCCAACTGAGCTACTGAGCCATAATGGTCGGGGCAGCCGGACTCGAACTGGCGACCCCCTGCTCCCAAAGCAGGTGCGCTACCAACTGCGCTATGCCCCGTGACGTTTATAGATTATACAGTATGTGCCTTCATTCGTCAACACTTTTTTTACATTTTTTTGCAAAAAGTCAAAATTTCTTTTTTGCACAAGTATGACATCCTATATATTTGGAAAATGACGGATAGAAAACGACCTACCCGCACCAGAAAATCGCCCGTATCATTTGATACACGCAATATATAAAGAATAGCCATAAAAATAAGGATAAAGGAAAAAGCATGTATCCATTTCCTATATCCTTATTTTTCTCATATCATCTGGCTTTTTGCTCACTCTTTTTGTAGTATTCTTGTTTATTGACATACATTTTCTGATCTGCCTGATGGATAGCTGCTTTGATCATAGAGGCTGAATGTATCCATTCTTTTCCTACAGCCACTGACATATGTCCATCTAATTTGACAAACTCCTCATATTGAGAAAAACGGGAGAGAAAATCAGATTCACTAATTCCTGGTACCAGTACGACAAATTCATCGCCTCCAGCACGATAGACATAGTTTTCTCCAAAGCTTTTACACAAGAGGTTGGCCGTTTTTTTGATATGAATATCTCCATAGAAATGGCCATAGGTATCATTGAGTTTTTTGAGTCCATTATCATCCACATAGATAATTCCCACTGTCAATTCTGTTTTTTCCAGTGCATCAATGGCTTCCATCATAGCATTTCGATTATGGACACCGGTTAGGATATCGTAATGACTCAAGAAATCAAGACGTCTAAGGAGCCTTTCTTTCACCATTTTAGCTGATAGGAAATAAGCCACTGACTCTAAGAGGTATTGGATGTCAATGGTTTCATCTTCTTTATAGTTATCAACTCCTACGTAGCCAATGATTTTTCCATTATCATAAATAGGAGAATTGATCACACAATGGATGTGCTGTATTTTTAAAAGCCCATAAACCAAAGGGTCATCTTCTTTGATTTCTTCTATGTCTTTTATCACTACACTGGTATTACCCTTCAGGTACTTTTTCCAGGTGTTCATATATCGGTCACAGGATAATTTCTGCAACCTAGCGATCTGTGATTCTACACCTTCCTTGCACCATTCAAACGTATTACTGATAGTTTCTCCGTCAGTTTCCAAGACATAAATCCGATCTGGTTGGATTTCCTTACTCATTTCTTCTAGTACTTGCTGGATAGCGGTGTCATATTTCACTGGATTCACCAAGACACTGGTGAGACGGATAATGGTACTATCGGTTTTCCTAGCCCGCTGCAGGTTGATTTTCTGAACAGTATCGATATCTACATCCAAAAATGTAAAAGCACACAGAGATGGATCAGAAGTAGGGCTCACGTCGAATTCAAGCCAATGGTTGATTTCTGTAGAAAATAATCGGTTTCTTGTGGTCTTATGATTGACAATGGCCTCATAACAAAAGTCATACCATCTCGTATTGATGATTTCATAGCATTCACTTAAAAGATTGCCTTTCAGTTCTTCTTTTGTCTTATTGCATAGGAGACAATATTTCTGATTGGCAAAGACAAAGCGCATATCGATAATATGGTTTTTATCTTCATCCCAAATAGGTTCAAACACCGCATAGGCAATGGGAATATCTTTTTCAATATCAGGCTTGAAATCCGTCTGTTCTGTATCCATCTTTCACTTCCTTTCTTCCATGGACTTATGGTTGCCAAGAAATAAAAAAGCACAGCTTCTTCAGCCGTGCTTTCTATGACAGGTCACTTTCCTGTTCATTTATTCTGCAACTGGCTGCCAATGTAAAAGGCCCTATAGCTTTGCGTCACAAGTTTTCACTTGCTTTGCCTTGGAAAAGTGTATGTAATAAAGTATAAATAAGCAGTAAGTAAACACCACAAAATAAATGCTTTATATTTCTTTTATTATTATACAGATTCACGTGTATATCGTCTACCCCCCCGGTAAATTTATACATTTTTAATCTTTATTTTACATAATAATTCTCTTATTTTCTCTTCATATAAGAAAAAATCATCTAACCATAACTAGATGTAATGCAAATAATTTTCAGTTATGAATTAGATGATTTTGATATGATTATTATTTATAATTGTAAATTAATAAGCAGCAATGATTCATACACTCCCTACGCACTGCATATATGGAGTGTGTAGGGAGCATAGAAATAAGAAAGCTGTCATAAAAATTTATGTGCACTCTTTGTCGTACCAA
>DJPC01000055.1 GCA_002439665.1 Dialister sp. UBA6422 | reverse complement strand
GGCTACAGGAACAGGAAAAACATACACCGCTTTCCAAATCATTCATCGTCTTTGGAAATCGGGAACTAAGCATAAAATTTTATACCTTGCTGATAGAAATATATTAGTTGACCAAACTATGCAGCAGGATTTCAAACCGTTTTCAAAAGTTATGACAAAAATTGAAAACAAAACACTCGATAGCTCCTATGAAATCTACATGTCCTTATATCAGCAGCTCGCTGGTGACGATAAACAAGAACCCTTTCGCGCGTTTCAGCCCAATTTCTTTGATTTGATCATTGTAGATGAATGTCATCGTGGTTCAGCAAGAGAAGAATCTCGTTGGAGAAAAATTTTAGAATACTTTTCCAACGCCACCCAAATCGGTATGACCGCCACCCCGAAAGAGACAAAAGAAGTTTCCAATATCAGCTACTTTGGAGAACCTATCTATACATACAGTCTCAAGCAAGGCATTGATGACGGGTTCTTGGCCCCATACAAAGTGATTCGAGTTGGCATAGATAAAGACCTTGAAGGTTGGCGCCCATTGGCCGAACAATGTGACGTATATGGAAAGAAAATCGAAGACCGAGAATATAATATAAAAGACTACGATAAAAAACTTATCATTGATGAGCGTACCCAAGTCGTCGCCAAACGAATTACCCGCTTTTTAAAAGAAAACGGACGTTTCTCCAAAACGATTGTATTTTGTGTAGATATAGACCATGCAGAAAGAATGCGCCAAGCCCTCATCAATGAAAATAGTGACCTCGTTGCAGAAAACCCAAAGTATATTATACGCATCACAGGAGATAATGCGGAAGGGAAAGCACAGCTGGATTATTTCATCGCCGAAGACAGCCCCTATCCAGTAATTGTCACCACATCGAAACTGATGACGACTGGTGTAGATTGCAAGACCTGCCGTCTTATTGTTCTCGATAATATGATTAACTCCATGACCGAGTTTAAACAAATCATCGGCCGTGGTACCCGTCTCAAACCAGACTATGGAAAAGAATATTTCACCATCATGGATTTCCGTAACGCCAGCCGTCTATTTGCTGACCCAGAATTTGATGGAGAACCCGTTTCTATCATAGAATTACCACCAGATACAGAATACGGAAATGACAATGGCAAAGACGGCAATGATGATACTGGAAAAGATGAACCTATTATTACGCCACCAAATCCACCTATCATTAATCCACCGCAGAAAATAGAAAAATATCGCGTCCGCGGTGTGGAAGTCACCATTCTTCATGAACGGGTCCAGTATTATGATAAAGGCGGAAAACTGACTACAGAAAGCATCACTGACTATTCCAAGAAAAATATCATCGGTGAATATGCTACCTTGGATTCCTTCCTGCAAGCCTGGAACAGCAAGCAAAAAAAACAGGCTATTATTGATGAATTACAGGAACGAGGTGTTCTACTTGAAGCGTTGCGTGAAGCTTCAGGTCAAAAAGACATCGATGACTTTGACCTGATTTGCCATATTGCGTACGATAAAGAACCACTTACAAAAGCTGAAAGAGCTAATAATGTCAAAAAGAGCGGTTACCTTTATAAATACTCTGGCTTAGCACAAGAAGTTATTTCTGCACTGCTCGATAAGTACAAAAATGATGGTATTTGTGATCTTGATAACTTGGAAATTCTATCTAACGACCCCTTCCGCAAATTCGGTTCCCCAATGAAAATCGCTAAATTATTTGGTGGCAAAACCAACTATATGAAAGCCGTTCAAGAACTACAACAAGAAATTTATGCATAACATAAGGAGATATTAAATGAGTTTAGGCAACTTTGTTAAAAGATTACAAGATATCATGAGAAACGATGCTGGTATCAATGGTGATGCCCAGCGGATTGAACAAATGGTATGGATTTTATTTTTAAAAATCTACGACGCTAAAGAAGAAGATTGGGAATTTTACGATGATAACTACAAATCTATTATTCCCGAAGAATTACGCTGGCGCAACTGGGCCGTCGATCACAAAGATGGGAAAGCCCTGACCGGCGATGCCTTGCTGGATTTCGTTAATAATAAATTATTTCCTACCCTCAAGAACATAGAAATCACAGAAGAGACAAAGATGAATCAAATCATCGTTCGTACCGCCTTTGAAGACAACAACAACTACATGAAAGACGGCATACTTCTCAGACAAGTCATTAACGTCATCGATGAAATCAACTTTGAAGAATACGAAGACCGTCATGCCTTCGGCGAAATCTATGAAACCATACTTCGCAGTTTGCAAAGTGCCGGAAACGCTGGGGAATTTTATACGCCTCGTGCCGTTACAGACTTCATGGTACAAATGCTGCAACCCAAACTAGGGGAAACCATTGCCGATTTTGCATGCGGTACCGGTGGCTTCCTGACATCTGCCTTAAAAGTATTGGACAGCCAAGTAGATACTGTAGAAGATAGAAAAATCTACAATAACTCCATCTATGGTATCGAAAAGAAAGCACTCCCCTTCCTACTCTGCGTCACCAATATGCTTCTCCACGATATAGACAATCCTAGAATTATTCATGGAAATACCTTGGAAAAGAACGTGAGAGACTA
>DJPC01000076.1 GCA_002439665.1 Dialister sp. UBA6422 | reverse complement strand
ACCCGGCCGGATGGTGAGAAGCAAAATACCAATCAAATAGGTACAGTAACCGCTAATATACTGATTAAGCTATGCTGAATTCTCTTGGACGACAAACCGTAGCACGAAGTTTAGCCCTTTTGGACATGAACCGTGAAATGTGCTGGTGCCTGATTCCCTGGTCTTACTTCATAGAAATCATAAATCAAAGTGGAAGCTGTGCCTTTTTGTGGTGGTGTGATAAAGGAAAAAGAACCTATAATACCAAAATCATCCCACCCGTTATATTATTTACCATTTAGATTTTCAAAGTACTCATTCGCTTTTTTCAAATCTTCTTCTGTATCGATACCAATATCTTCTGTTTCCACAGGAATGACGCCAATTTTATACCCCATTTCTAGCGCACGAAGCTGTTCTAATGACTCCGTTTTTTCTAGTGGAGTTTGTGCCATATTGGCATATGCCAAAAGGAAACTTCTGCGATACGCATAAATTCCCACATGTTTCAACGGTGGTTCTACAAAATCATGGCGAGGATAAGGAATCAGGGAACGGGAAAAATAAAGGGCTTCTCCTTTGCGATTAACCACCACTTTCACGCAAGAAGGATCTTCATAATCCTCTTTCTTTAAAGGCGTAGCTACTGTGGCCATATCTAGCTCCTCATGGTCTAGTAAATCTTGTGCCAACTGATCAATCACATTGGGATCAATCAGCGGTTCATCCCCCTGTACATTAACAATAATATCGTATTCTTGGAGTTTCGCTGCCACCTCTGCCAAACGGTCGGTACCAGTGGGATGATCTACAGATGTCATAACCACCTTTCCACCAAAGCCAATGACTTCTTTTTCAATATCTGTATGATCGGTAGCCACAATGACCGTATCAGGCACTTTAGCTAAAACCGCTCTATCATATACGCGATGAATCAACGTCTCTCCAGCAATCATGCGAAGCGGCTTACCTGGTAATCGGGTAGACGCATATCGTGAAGGAATAATACAAGCAACTTTCATGGTTAAACCTCCCATTGAAATGTATAATCCCGCTCATTTCCAGAATGAATTGAAAACTTTCTAGGAATGGGCTTTTATTTTACTTCTTATGCATGACATACTTTCTCTATCAATGTCACCATAGAATCCATATCATTTTTGATTTGCATATCTATTTCTAAAACTGCTACGGGAATATCTGCCTGGGAAGGACTTTTAAGATTCAGCATCTTGACGGCATCTTTTTCCGTAGTCACAATCCACTCTGCGCCCTTGGCCTTCGCCTCAGAAATCGCATTGCGGATATCTTCTTCTGCATAATGATGATGATCTCCAAAAGCCATTTCTCCTACAGGTCGCATACCAGCTTCCTTTGCCGTCTCTTTAAAAGCCCCCGGATTACCAATGCCAGATAGGAGATAGACTTTCTTCATATGTGCCTCTTTCAAAGGACCTTCATGAATACCATCTTTCCACGCATCATACAAAACCACCCGTGACGGAGTATGATTGGATGTCCATATAGGAACATCAGGTGCTAACCGCTGAAGTCTTTCTTTGATTTCCATGATATCAACAGAATGAACCTGATCACATTTAGTTAAGATAAAGGCCCCTCCGCGTTGCACGGAAGAAAGTGGTTCCCTAAGCAACCCCCGAGGCAGTCCATGTTCATAGCCAAAAGGATTGGTACAATCAATGAGTACCACATCTAAATCTCGTTTCAGTTTCCAATATTGAAAACCATCATCTAAAAGCAATACATTAGCCCCTAAATTCATAGCCTTGCTAGCAGAAGAAATGCGATCTTTCCCCACCAGCACAGGCACATGAGGCAATTTCCGTGCCATCATATAGGGTTCATCACCAGCCATTTTTTGTGAGACTAGGATATGCTTCCCATCAGAAACAATTCCCCCTTCTTTTTCCAGCCCGCTTCGATATCCACGGCTGATAATAGCTGGTTTTCTCCCCATCTCTTGCAGTTTTTGCGCCAAAAGAATAATGCAAGGCGTCTTTCCTGTTCCACCGGCGGTAATATTTCCTACGCTGATGACGGGTATATCCACGGCTACCTGATGTGCTAGCGCTTTTTTCATTTTTCTTTCTACAGCAGAAAAATAAATAGTCTCCAATTTTTCTAAGCCACACGCAGCCAAGCGATCCAATCCTTTAGGAGAAGAATTTTTCATCAGCCCTGTCACATAGGATTCAAGACTCATGAGTACCTCCCAAGTGAACGCCATATTCGGAAATCAACTTTTCAAAGGCCAAAATATTTCTTTCCGTAGCTCCTTGATTTTCATGAACCACTTCCAAAGCAGCTTCTCCCATTTTCTTCATAGTTTCTGGATGGGCTAACAAATCCATGACCGTTTTTTCAAATTCCATTTCATTGGATGTCATACGGCATACTCCGCGCTGAGAAAGAAGTTCAAAGATTTCTTGAAAATTAAACATATAAGGACCCACCAGTACAGGTTTTCCATGAGCCGCAGGTTCTAATATATTATGTCCCCCTACTTTTACAAAGCTGCCCCCTACAAATACAATATCTGCTAGACTATATAACCTTCCCAATTCTCCAATGGTATCTAAAATAACCACTTGCGGGCTCTTTCCATCATCTTCATCTGTACCCATTTTGGAGCGGCGAAGTACTGTATATCCCATATGCTTAATCATAAACTTAACAGAAGGTGCTCTTGTAATTTCACGAACTGCCAAGAGTAACCGAGCATTTGGATATTTTTCAAGTACTTTTCCAAACGTCTTGACTACAATTTCTTCTTCTCCGCTATGGGTAGAACCAGCTACAATGATAGGCCCCTTCCCATCAAATCGAAATTCTTTTCTTAACGCTTGGCGTTCCTTTTCAGAAACTTCTGCATAGGTTTGATCATATTTGGTATTCCCTGTCACAGTGACACGTTTGGGATCTGCCCCCATGCCAATAATGCGTTCTTGATCAATTTTCGATTGCATGCAGAATTTACGAATTTGACAAAGCATACGAGTCGTAAAGCGTTTAATGAGAGAATATCTTCTCATAGAACGACGACTTATGCGGCCATTCATCATCATAACAGGAATTTTTTTCTTCCAAGCCAATCGTAAAAAATTAGGCCACAATTCTGTTTCAATAAGAATGATCGCTTTAGGATTTACAATATCCACAATACGCTCTGTGATAACAGGTAAATCAAAAGGGAAAAATATATGTCCGTCAGCTTCTGGAATAATACGCTGTGCCATGCGATGTCCTGTGGCTGTAACTACAGAAACCACTACCATCTCCCCAGGATATTTTTCTTTAAGCTCCCGCACAATTGGACTGGCAGCCACCACTTCCCCGACCGAAGCTGCGTGCACCCAGATGGCATTGTGATAAGCGATTTGTTGTAGTGTCGGTGTAGGCATGATACCTGCACTCTGTTTTAAACGGTCATAAAATCCTTCTTCAAAAACAAGACGGTAAATCAAAATCGGAATCTGCAATATCCAGTATGCTACCAGGCAAATGTTATAAAACCAGTACAATATATTTCTCCTTTGCTTTACTGTAGAGATGATCCATTAGGAACGGAAATGGAAAAGCAATCATTACTTTTTATCATTTCTAGTCCTCAGATGCTACTTTCCTTCTGCATTCTTTTGGGACATGGTATACAAGTCATAGTACAGACCTTTTTTATCCATAAGCTCCTCATGGGTGCCCCGTTCTTCGATGACCCCATGATTTAACACCAGAATCTGGTCTGCATTTTTAATGGTAGAAAGACGGTGTGCAATGACAAAAGAAGTGCGTCCTACCATCAATTTATCTAGTGCATCCTGGACGACTTTTTCACTTTCCGTATCCAAGGCTGAGGTTGCTTCATCTAATATAAGAATCTTAGGATCCTTCAAAATAGCTCTCGCAATAGCGATTCGTTGCCGCTGTCCACCAGATAATACCAACCCTCTATCACCGACTTTGGTATCTATGCCATGGGGCAATCCTTTGACAAATTTTTCAGCATTGGCTGCTCGAATGGCTGCCCATACTTCGTCATCTGTAGCATCCAGTCTTCCATAAAGCACATTATCTTTGATGGTGGTATTAAAAAGCAAGGTATCCTGCGGTACCAATCCAATATTATCTCTAAGAGACCCCACCGTCACATCTCGAATATCTACCCCATCAATACAAATGGAGCCGCCAGTCACATCGTAAAAACGAGGCAACAGATTAGCAATGGTTGTTTTACCAGCCCCAGAGGGACCCACAACGGCAATTGTCTGCCCAGGTTTGGCAATAAAATTCAAATCCGTTAAAACTGGATTCTCTTTTTCATAGGAAAATGCCACATGCCGGGCTTCCACTTTTCCGCTACGAACCACCAAAGGTTTGGCATCTGGCTTATCCTGTACTTCTGGTTTTTCATCTAAAATACCAAAAACACGATCTGCTGCTGCCAGGGATTTTTGAATATTACCAAAGCTTTCTGCTAGTCTGCGGGTCGGATTGGCCAGATTGATGGCATAAATCAAAAAAGCAATCAGTTCGCCTGTGGTCATCACCCCATCAATGACGGAGACACCGCCATACCAAATGATGGCACATACCGCAATCGCGGATAAAAATTCCACCAAAGGCGTCATCTGGCTCTGCTGACGAATGGAACGAACCGTTGCCTGGAAACTGCTCTTATTAATCGCATTGAAACGTTTTTCTTCAAAGTCTCCTCGATTGAAACTGCGTACAATGCGAACCCCTTGAATGGTTTCCTGCAACATAGAAGTCACATCAGCCAGTCGTTCCTGTACATCACGGCCGCTGGAATGAAGCTTTCGTCCAAAAAACTTAATGGTATAAGAAACAAGGGGAACAATAATCAAGCACAAAGCCGTCAATTTCCACTGTAAATAAATCATGGAAACAAAGGAACCAATAAAAATGGCTCCTTCTTGTACCAATTGAATAAAATTATCTACAATAGCGGTCTGCAAAGCAGCAATATCATTGGTTAGATTACTCATAATCTCCCCAGTACGCCGGCGATCATAATAGGAAATCGATAATTTTTGCAAATGATGATACAGTACATTACGGAGATCCATAATAACTGCCTGTCCAATGTATCCCATAATATATCGATGACCAAATGTGGTAATAGCACGGATAAAAAAGGTAACCATAATTGCCACTATAATGAGATAGAGCATGGTTAAATCTTTATTATCTAGCACCTTATCAATCACATCTTTGATGATCCAAGGTACTACTAGGTTGGAAGCAGATACTAGTAGCATGAAAACCACAGAAACTGCCAGTAACATGCGATACGGTTTTAAATAAGACAATAACCGTATATAACTATTTAACTTACTTTGTTTCTTGCTCAATATAGACTCCTATACGTAATGATATACACCCATTGATTCAAAGATAAATAGCAAGAGGGCCTCTATGTTCTTTGTCATTTTGGCTCTATCTACTTTTGAGCGGTATGGATAATCAATTCCGCCACGCGATGAACGGCTCCTCCGCCGCCTAAAGCTTCTCGTACTTCTTTTATTTTTTGTATATTCTCTTCTCTCCGTTTCGGATTAGTAATCCAAGGCGTGATTAAGGACACCATATTCTCCGGTGTCACTGCATCTTGCAAAAGCTCCGGTGTAACTTCTTTGTTTAACAATATGTTAGGAAGACCTGCATATTTCACATGTACCAAAAGTTTAGCCAGTATCCAAGTGATAGCAGCCAGGCGATAAACCAATACGGTAGGTAATTCCATCAGTGCTGTTTCCAAAGTGGCTGTCCCTGAAGAAGCAATGCAAGCATCACATATTTGCATCAAATCGTATTGCTTGCCCTCTGTAATCTCAATAGACAAAGGCGACGCCCCAATAATAGATGACAAGAATTCCATAGATATAGTAGATGCTCTAGGAATAAAGAATTGGCAATCCGCTTTTTGCGATAATTTTTCCGCTGCTTGAAGCATTACAGGAAGGAGTCCCTGTACTTCATTTTTACGGCTTCCGGGCATAAGTAAAATCCGCTTTTTATGGCTGTCTCCATGAAAATAAGTCATAGCCTCATCAAAAGACATGGTCGGTTTTACCGTATCCGCCAAAGGGTGTCCCACAAAAGTGACATGGGCACCTGCTTTTTCATAGGCCTTAGCTTCAAAGGGAAATATGGATGCTACCGTATCCACATCTCGTACAATATGTTTAGCCCGCCCTTTATTCCAAGCCCAAATGGTAGGTGCAATGTAATATATCACTGGAATTCCAAGTTCTTTAGCCACATGAGCCAATTTCATGTTAAACCCAGGATAATCTACACATACCAATACATCTGGTTTCTCTTTAATCATGGCTTCCTTTAGAAAAGCCCTTAGTTTAAAGAAGAGTGGTAAATGTTTGATCACTTCCACAATTCCAATGATCCCTAGATTTTCTATGTCATAAATGATGCGAACACCACTTTTTCTCATATCCTGTCCGCCCATGCCAAAAATATCCGCATCAGGATAGATCTTTTTAATTTCCGCTGCTACAGCAGCAGCATGCATATCCCCTGATGCCTCTCCGGCAGACATCATTACTTTTATCATATATATATTCCTTATATTCTTAAAAAAGGACTCGGGATAGGAAATTACAGATCAAAAAATCATGCCAACCGGTAATCCCTATAGTAAATGCTACTTCCCTTCTACTGCCAGAATGACAATTCCTCTCTTATTGGCTTCTTCTAACACCTGCTCTTTTTCTGCAAACAAGGTCCGATAGGCTTCAATAGCAAGAACAGCACAATTACTTTCTTCCATAGAACGAAGAGTCGTAAGCCCTACGGCAGGCATATCGAAACGATGATCCTGTCCTGGCTTTGCAGTTTTAACCACTACAGCACCACCCCGAGCCAAACTACCACCGCGATGAATGCAAGCATCGGTTCCCTCAATGGCTTCCACAGCCATGACCGCTTGATTCTTGACCACCACAGTTTGACCCAAATCAATAGCACCAATCGCTTTGGCTGCTTCAAAGCCAAAAGCCACATCAGCCATCTGCGCTTCTGTAGGTTTCTTTTTGGTAAATACCTGCGGACCTGGCATGAGTGGTTTCAAGTACTTTGTCTGATCCAATACAGAAATACCATCTTTTGCCAATTCATCCACAATAGCCAAAGTGATGGTATCATCTTTAAAATTCATTTTCCTTAATTTATTTAATAATTTAATGGCTCTGAAATCAGGAAATGTATGAGACTTATAGAGCCACTCTTTCGTGACTTTCCCAATCATAGTCACTTCTTTCACATGTTCCTTCACCAAAGTCTTAATCACTTTATCGAGCTTAAATGCACTGATATCATAATATACATCTGCTATTTCAGACAATCTAGGATCCACACCTGGAATCACTGCAACACAAACAACTCGATACCCCTGTGGTTTCACCGCTTCAATAAACTCTACCGGCAGCGTCCCGATGCCTGCTAATAGACCAATAGTTTCCATAAATGACCTCCAATATACAGTGCAAAAGTGACAATAAATTTTTGAGGTTACTTACGTTTCTCCATTCATCCAATCTTGCGCTGTTTCAATATGTCATAGTTCATTATATTTTATCATTTTTTAGAAGATTACGCATTAAGGAATTTGAATATTAGATGGGCTTTGGGCTATAGGTATCGGTCCTTTGTTCTTTCATCATATCTATGCGAATCTATGATCATCATTTTTACGCACAATAAAAGGACTGCCTAAAACAGTCCTTTTATTGTGCGTTTCTATTATTGTTCATGGGGAACCATGTCAGAAGCCTTCAGTGTACCTTCTCTGCGACGTTCTGCATATTCAGCAGTTGCAGTAAAGAGTACGTCACTAGAACTATTCAGTGCCGTTTCACTCGCATCTTCCAAGACGGAGATAATGAAACCTACACCTACAACCTGCATGGAGATATCACTATTGATGCCAAAAGAAGCACAAGCTACTGGAATCAAAAGCAAAGAACCACCAGCAACACCGGATGCACCACATGCACCTACAGTAGATACGATGCAGAGAAGCAGTGCAGTCGGGAAGTCCACTACAATGCCTAAGGTATTGGCAGCAGCTAAAGCCAGTACAGAAATGGTAATCGATGCCCCTGCCATATTAATGGTAGCCCCCAAAGGAATCGAAATAGTAAATGTATCAGGATTTAAGCCCAATCTTTTGCAAAGAGAAAGATTGACTGGAATGTTTGCTGCTGAGCTTCTAGTGAAGAATGCATAAACACCACTTTCACGGATAGTGGTCCAAACCAGCGGATATGGATTTTTATGAACTTTGGCATACACAATCAGTGGATTCATAACAAAAGCCACCAATAAATAAGAACCAATGAGTACAAAAAGAAGCTGTACATATCCCAAGAGAGCTTCTACACCAGCAGTACCAACAGAATCAGCAACTAGCCCCATAATCCCCAAAGGAGCAAAGCGAATAACCCAAGTAACTACCTGTGTAATGGTTTTTGCTACATCATCAAGCCATACCTTGGTGGTACCAGATCCAAAATTTTTCAGTGCCAAACCAATAATAATGGCCCATGCCAAAATGCCGATATAATTGCCTGTCAAAAGAGCATTGACCGGATTGTCTACCACAGAAAGGATCAGGTTGTGCAATACCTGTACAATACCACTTGGCGGAGCCAATTTAGTATCTGCAGCCACCTGCAAATGCAATGTGGTAGGAAACAGGAAAGACATGCAAACCCCAACCAGGGAAGCAAAGAATGTACCGATCACATAGAGCTCAATGATAGGACGCATTTTACCGCCCTGGCCTTCTTTTTTCTGCGCCATAGCATTCATGACCAGGAAAAATACCAGAATCGGTGCCACGCCCTTCAAGGCTTTAACAAACAAATCCCCAAAAATCTTGACCACCGGAATGGCCGGTGGGAAGCAGACAGCAATGAGAATACCGATAACAAGACCTACAGCAATCTGCTTGATCAATGCCACGCTGCTTAGTATGTGTTGAATTTTACTAAACACAATATTTCCTCCTCTTCCTACTACATGAGTTGATTTCTTCTAGTATACAGTTTCTGCAACCATGTTGCAAGAAAATAATATGTTTTTTTAAAGTGCTAAAGAAAATATAACGGAATTAATGAATACATACACTAAAAAAAGAGCTTATAACAAGTATAGCTCTTTATATATAATCATACCTAATTAAAATATCATATACGTTTAAATAAATATGCATCATAATGTATAGGATATACTTTTTAGAAAAGCACCTTTCGTATGAAGCATCATATCACAATACTTACTAATGAACCAATCTATATAGGAAGCACATTCTTCAAATGCAGCAAATGAAATAGTCCCTTGGAATGAATCCTCCCAGCGGTACTGATAAAAGGCTATGAGCAACTTCTGCGCCGCTTCGGAAAGTCCTTTTTCCTTCCACGCCTCTGGAACCACTGGATTAAATCCAGCACAAGCCAATAACTGAATAGCAGCTACAAAAGCGGTGACCATTTTATTTTTCTCATTGGCTACCAGTACTGCTTTTCGCAAAACATGATAAGAACGCAAATCACTCTGCTGTTTAGGAAATAGCTGTAATACCAACTCCAGGACATAATACCACTGCTGCATTTCCTCATAAGTCATATCCGTCATATGTAGCAACAATTTCCCCTCATATTGGCGGATCACGCTAAATTGGGGCAAAGAAACAGCCGAAAAGCAAAGGTCTGTAAAAGTTAAAAGAGCGCCCGTCCCATACTGATTCATGACAGCCCTAGGCACAGTAAATTGCATCAATCCATTCTCTTTGGTAAATATAAAAAGAGTGCGCCCGCCTTCTCTGCCTTTTCTGGAATGCAAGACGATCCCTTCATACGTTATGAGCTTAGATTGCATTCATATCCATCCTTTCTATGGTAATGACACCATAGGTAACAGAAAAAGGAAATGCAAAGCATATGGTTATCCATCGAAAACGAAACCGTGCGTTCTTAAAAGACAGAATACAAAAAGTTCTATAAGAGTTTGAAACCCTTAGTGGCTTCCATAGATGAATACACGCTAGTGTAATGATTCGCATAAAATATATTCATTGCTTAAAGCCATTAGATTGAGAAGGAGGTACTGAGACTACAGCAGGGGAGAAAAGATAGAAAAATAATTCTTTCCTCTCTGGTTGAGTCCGTATCTCCTTATATATTGCAAAGTCCTATATTTGCAATATCCATGCCAAATCACAATTGCATATCTAAAAAGAAAACTGGTATACAAAGCAATAGATCTCACTTTTCTGCCTGATTTTCTTCTTTGCTTTCTAGCATGTCATCATATTTTTCCGCTTTTACACGAACAATGCGGAAACCAGAAATACGAATAACTGTAAAACGCCAGCCACCAAAATCGACATGATCTCCCACTTTTGGTACTCTCTCTAAGTGAGAAAAAATAAATCCGCCAATGGTGGCATTTTTATTTTCATTTTCTAAATCAATGTCTAACCGGTCCGATACATCTTCTAAAATAACGGTTCCGTCAAATTCATAAACACCATTTTTGATACGCAAAATCTCATAAGGTACATTTTCTGCTTCCTGCGGAATTTCCCCCATCAATTCTTCTACTAAATCCTCCAGCGTAACCAGCCCAGATGTACCTCCATATTCATCTACCACCACAGCTAGGTAAATACGGCGATTCTTCATCAGTTGTAATAAAGCAGGTGCGGGCATCACTTCTGGTACAGTCAGGATATCTCGCAAAATACCTTTCACATTGAAACTGCCATTAAGGAGCCCTTCTAAAAAATCCTTCACATGAATAAATCCTAAAATTTGATCTTTATCCTCTATACACACCGGATACCGAGTGTGATGGGTTTTTGCAATGATGCGACGCATAGAGTCTACGCTTTCATTGTACTCTAGTACCACCATATCGTTTCGTGGAATCATCACATCTCTGGCCATCAAATCAAAAAAGTCAAAAGAATTTTTAATGAGCGTATTTTCCAAAGCATTCAGCCGGCCGCTTCTATGACTTTCTTCCACAATGCAGCGAATTTCATCTTCTGTATAAGTGAAATTCACCTCATTACGGAAAGGAATATGCCTGGCATGAAAAAATTTTTTAGCTAAGAAAAGACCTATCTGTACCATAAACCGATATAAGTGGCGATTGACGGTAATCACCCAAGTATGCGCAGCCAATACCGGCAGAGGTTCTACCAAAGCATGGGCGCCTGGAATCAAAATGGTTCCCACCCAATAGATGAGTACAATCCCCATAACCAATATAAAAAGTAATACATAAAGTACCCATCGCCATTCTTCACTGAAAAATGGCATAGCTAGAAGCGACACCTGACTACACAAAGCAAGAATCGAAATCCCCAAAATACCGCTGCACAGTACGAAAGATACCTGCGTTCCACCAATAATTTGAGAGGTACGTCTATAAAAATGTTCCACTTTGGCAATCAATGTGGGATCTTGTTCATCATTATCCTCAATATACTTCTTTCGCATGCGAGCAAAAGAAAAGTTAACCATCGTATTTTTATAGTTCAAGAATGAAACTACCAGAATAACCAGTAGCCATATTCCGATCCATTCTATATGTGTAGAAATAAGAAAACACCTCTTTCAAAAGCAATGAGAAGTGAAGGAAAGGTACGCAATGTATGTATCGCCTCATTCCTTATGATTATAACCATAAAATAAACCGCCGGAAGTAACCAACTAGCCTATGATGATTTTAGAGTGAAATGGATACTATATAGGTTATTTGTATCATGCGGCGCTTTATACGTGGTACATTTTTCCTTCATGGTCAGCTTCTCACGGTATTACTTGTGTTCTTTATATCCCAATTCTCGAAGGATATAATCTTTGTTTTTCCAATCTTTGCTCACTTTGACCCAAAGGTCCAGGAATACTGGCGCACCAATAAGATTTTGAATTTCTTCCCTAGCATCCTGTCCTGCTTCTTTCAAAACGATGCCTTTTTTGCCAATAATAATTCGTTTCTGGGACTCTCTTTCCACATAAATGGTGCAGCGGATATAGACTTTACCATTTTCCCGTTCATGGAATTCTTCAGTAAATACGCCAATGGCATGAGGTACTTCGTCCCTCGTCCGAAGAAGCAATTTTTCACGGACAATTTCCTGCACAATATTTCGTTCTGGCTGATCGGTCACCATGTCATCAGGAAAATACTTAGGTCCCTTCGGCAAGTACTTCACCACCATTTGCATCAAAGTATCTAAATTTTCTCCTGTCTTAGAAGAAATCGGTACAATTTCTGCAAATTTAAAAATCTTACTATACTGCACCAGTTTCTTTAAAAGTTCTTCTTTTGAAATCAAATCAATTTTAGAAAGAGCCAAAATGACGGGGACTTTTCTATCCTTCAAAAGAGAAAGAATATACCGATCCCCCGCGCCCAATGGGTCATCACATGCACAAAGGAATACAATCATATCTACTTCATCTAAAGCATCCATCGTGTTTTGACGAATCACTTCACCTAGCTTGCTTTGGGGTTTGTGCATACCAGGGGTATCCAAGAACACCACCTGAGAATGATCTCCATTCCATACGCCAGTAATTTTATTTCTTGTAGTCTGGGCATGATGAGAAACGATAGAAATCTTTTCTCCCAAAAGAGCATTCATCAAAGTGGACTTCCCCACATTTGGACGACCAATCAAAGCCACAAAACCAGAATGAAAATCGGTATTTAAATTCATATAAACTCCTTATTGTTAAAGTAAATCTCCCGTTGCTCATGATTGATATGATAACAACCAGTGACAATCACTTATTTTGTTTCCTGCTATTAAAAATGTAAATGAATACGTAGCCTGTAGACAGAAATACTTTCGCCAATCTTTTTCTACCAATTCCTAGTCACATCGAAAACCCATGGGGCAAGAGTTCTTCTACGCGATACACTTTGTAATCCAATAGATTTATCCCGCAAACCACATAGGGTATATGAAACTCTGCCATCACCTGTCTGCATATACCACAGGGCATCGTATAGGTCTTTTGGCTACCTATGATAGCCATGCCGCGAAAATGCAAAATCCCTGCCGAAACAGCACTTCCTATGGCGTTTCTCTCTGCACAAAGCCCCGCCGGATAAGATGCATTTTCCACATTACAACCAGAAAATATCCTCTCATCTTCTGTTAAAACGGCAGCTCCTACCGGGTAATGAGAATAGGGTGCATAGCTATGTTCTCGTGCTTGACTGGCAGCCAAAAGCAATTTCCTGATTTCTCTTTCAGTCAAGAACATCTCCATAGAAATCGCCTTCTTTCATTAGAATCACTGGTTATTGATAACCAGTGATAGCTACTAGTCGTCAGCCCTTACCGCTTCGCCTCGTTCGATTTCTCCTTCGGTCACGATTCGTGTGAGACCGCAAGCGGAAAGAATATCTTCTTCCGCTTTTCTCATGGCTTTCTTTTCTTCTGGATCATAGTGATCGTATCCTAAAATATGTAAGAATCCATGAACGGACAGATAAGCCATTTCTCTTTCTTTACTATGTCCAAATTCCTTAGCCTGCGCAATAGCTCTATCCAAATTAATAACAATATCCCCTAAAGCTTTTTCTTCTTCTGGGATATCATCTTCCCCTTCATTCAAAGCAAAAGAAAGTACATCTGTCGGTGCATCGACATTTCTGTAGTCACGGTTCAGTTCATGAATGGTATCTGCATCACAAATAAGAACACTGATTTCTGCATCTTCTGGTACCTTTTGCAATTCAGCTCCTTTGGTAAGTACAGTATGAATCAATGTTTCTAATTCTTCATTATAAAACTTCATATCACTGTAATTGATAGTAATTTCCATAATTTCCTCCATGGGTAATAGATGACTGGTGACTAAATAACAGTCACTAGCTACCTTTTCTTCGCATCTTCTTCATAGGCATGAATAATGGCTGCCACCAAATCATGACGAACTACGTCATCTTCACTGAAGTGGACCTGCCCTATATCTTTGACATGCCGGAGTACTCGCTGGGCATCGATGAGCCCACTCTTCACGTTAGACGGCAAATCAATCTGGGTCACATCTCCATTGATCACCATTTTTGAACGAAATCCTAAGCGAGTAAGAAACATTTTAATCTGCTCCACCGTAGTATTTTGCGCTTCATCCAGAATAATAAAGGATTTCTCCAAGGTGCGACCTCGCATATAAGCCAAAGGTGCCACTTCGATTTGTCCCTTCTGCTGCAGCCTGACAAATTCTTCTACCCCAAACATATCTTGCAGACCATCAAAAAGAGGGCGTAAGTAAGGATTGACTTTTTCCTGCATATCGCCAGGGAGAAATCCTAGTTTTTCCCCCGCTTCCACAGCAGGACGAACTAAGATAATCCGCTGCACATCGTGATTGCGGAGTGCAAAAGCAGCCAGTGCTACGGCTAAATAGGTCTTCCCGGTCCCCGCTGGACCCACACCAAAGGTAATAGAATTCCTTCTAATGGTATCGATATATAATTTTTGTCCCACCGTGCGAGGCCGAATGGGCGCACCATTTTTAGTAAAATTGATGATGTCCTCTTCCATCTCCTCTAGAATATGCTCTTTCCCTTCGTCTAGAAGTTTCATCACCAAACATACTTGCCGCTCGGATAACCGAATCCGATTTTTAATCATGTGCCTCAGGCGTTCAATCACGGCTCGGCTATGGTCTACCGCTATTTCTTCACCAGCCATGCGAATCACATTGCCTCGGCCGGAAATGATAGCCCCATAGTGAGATTCAATCAATTTTAAATACTGACTATCTCTCTCAAAAAGATGCGCCGCTTCCGTCATATCCCCCACAACGATCTGTTCTATTTTTTCAGCCATAATCCTCCTACTACATACATTGTCATGTACCATTTAGTTATTGGATGCATAAGGTGTAGAATGGCAACAACCTCTACACGCCCATGGCATCATAAAAACCGCTGAACTGCTTTTCCATCTAAATAATCACACAAACACCCTTGATCAATATGTCTTTCATCCATCAAGGCATCGATACGTTTCTTGACTTCCCACCAAGGAGATCCCCCATTGACAGAAAGAGTATTCCCCCCTGATGCACGTCCTACGATGCGCTGGATAACAATATCTTTTCTAAGGTAGGACAAAAACAGGATGACCAGTTCCATGTATTCTTCCATAGATAAA
>DJPC01000001.1:4490-5448 GCA_002439665.1 Dialister sp. UBA6422 | reverse complement strand
AAAACACAATCTAAATAAAATTAGATAATCTACTTTCACCAGATAGTTTATAAATTCTTACCTAGATATGCCCTGCCTATAAAAGTTAAACATAATTTCTAACTCTTGGAAAACAATTCAACCCCATAAATTCACTTATACTTTTTATTAGAACAATCACCATTGCAACATGGGTTCCTTTATACAAGCATCAATTTGTTCAAAGTAATAGTAATCTCATGATTTTCCCATATGAATTATATAATCTTTAAAAATCTAATTCTTACTTTATTTAATTACATGCTCCATCCCCAAAATTCTACTCTTTAATTTCTTTTAAAAATCCATACTCAAAAGCATCAGGGAACTGAAACCGTTTCTCCCCCTGTGCAAAGTGAACCGTCAAATATCCACCACCCAATTCAATAACTTGACCCCTACCAAATTTAGCATGTGATACCATAGTACCTATAGAAATTCTTGATACATCAACCTTATGTATTTCCGGTTTCTTTGATTGTACCGATACCACAGAAGATTTGATACCAAATGAAGCAGTAACAAGATCCGTCTTTACCTGCATTGATGAGACAGTCCTTACACTTCGTGCAGATTTTATATTTTTTCTTCCTTCAATCTCTTCAGTCCTCTTTGCCATTGACTCATCCATAGTCGATTGTTGATTGTAAAACAGTTGTTCATACTCCTTGCGCTTCACAACCGTATCCCAACCGCCAATATCTTCATTTTCATGCTTATCAAGTCCTGTATAAGACAGACTTGCATCCTCATAACGTTTGAATTTGAAAATGGCATCATTCATTAAGCTGGCATTAAATACATTGAGTTCTACCAGTAAATTGAAATCCTTTACATCAAGTCCCGTCACTTTCTTAAAAAGACCGGGTTCCAACTGCGTAATAACATCCTTTAATGAACGTTCCCGATAATCCGTAAGATACATAAAGATTGGTACTCG
>DJPC01000001.1:0-4462 GCA_002439665.1 Dialister sp. UBA6422 | reverse complement strand
AATTTGATGAGTTTCTCCTGAATTTCCTTTCGTTTTGACTTATATTCCTTTTCCTCTGCGGAAAGCTCTTTCTTATCTGATGGTTTTATTTTCCCATCCTTTTTAGCCTTTTTCACATGTTCTGATTTATTGATAATAGTTGTAATATCAGTATTCAAACTACGAAATCCTTCAATCTTCATCAAAGCTTCCATAGCCGCCTCATTGGCCATTAACCGCCGGAGAGTATCATTATCCACATTAACCAGCAAAGCTGATTCCCAACGCTTCGCCAACAATGTAGCTGAAGTCCCTGCCATAGCAATATCCAAAATGTCTTGTGCATTAATCTGCTTCATACTGCTTCCATCATAGGCCAGTACAGGCAAGAAATTAATAAATTCAGCTACTTTCTTTTCTGGATTGCTTTCATTTACATTCAAACGACAAGAATAATCTGAAATCTGCTTCAGGGCACGATCTAATGCAAAATCGAATACATAACATTCATGCTTTATGATTTCTTCACCACCGTTTTCCTGATGTACCGTCCAAGGAGATTGCACACGAAAAGCAGCTTGGAAATAGGTTTCTGGACTTTTTAGATTACGCAACATAAAAATACCTGTCCACGGTTTCACCGTGACGCCAGTAGTAAGTTTACCGCAAGACAAAATAATTGTCTTAGTAGTCAATGGATTCCCCATTGATTTCAGCACAGGAGTCAAAGCATCCACACCAATACCGGCTTTGGTTCCAGCACAAACGTTAATTTTGTAATCATGATAAAAACGGTTCTGCCTCTGCTGCAGCAAGTTATACATAGCGTAACAACTTGCTACATTAGGCAGGAACCAAAAAGTATGAGATAGTACATTCAATAAACGGGTATCTGAAAAAGGCATCGGTGGCCGTTTATCCTGACCTAACTTCATATCATCTACGCTGGAAGGTAAATAGGAACCACGAATCAAATCAAGCCACTTCTGTACCTCGTTCTCATAAACAAAGCGTGCTGTTTCTGGTTTTCCTTTCTCTTTATACTTAGCAGAGAAAAATACATTCAAATCAAACTCATCAAACTGCCCTTGCATGGCAATCTGACGAATGCTATCTGGAATCCGATAGGTCATCATAACCATTCGTGGCAAAGACGCATAGGGATTCTCCCCAGTTCCCTTCCAATTTTCCTTTGCCCGCTGCTCATCAGAATAGGTCCAATTGAAAATTTGATCTTCTATAAATTCCCCACTGTTAATAGCCCTAAAGGGTGTGCCAGATAAGAACAGATAGTAAGAGGTCGTAATCGGTAAGAAGGTTTCATTATAGGCATTATCTGCCTCATCCTTCTTATATTTTTCCATATCGAAATCGTAATCTTCATCTTCATCATCCATTTCAAAAAGCTTCTTAGCACTATCACGCCAAGCCCCGAAATGATATTCATCAAAAATGACAAGATCCCAATTGGTCGTATGTACCCATTCATTTTTAGCTTTGATACCACCACTTTCATTGGTTCCCAAATAATCCTGAAACGAGCCAAAACATACTATCGGCCGTGACAAATCCGCTTCTTCATAAGACATTCCACCCCGACAAATAAATTGCCACCCTTCAAAGTCCTTATGGGTCATCAAATCCTCTTCCCACGCTGCTTCTACAGCCGGTTTAAAGGTCAGCACCAGCACCTTTTTCATTCCCATCCGCCTAGCCAATTCATAGGAAGCAAAAGTTTTGCCAAATCGCATTTTTGCATTCCACAGAAATTTCGGTGCCCTGTTAGGAGCCTCTTTCTTAGCCGATTGGAAATAGGCAATGGTCTTATTGACAGCCATCTCTTGCTCCGGACGCATAGAGAAAGAACGGGTACGATTCTCCTCGTTAAGCGTTCCTGTTTTCACAGCCAGTATGGCTGCTTCCACATCAGACACTTTACAACGATACCACTCACCACCAACACAATCTACATTTTTTCTTCGAAGCATCCGATGTACATCATGGTCAGTAAAACATGAACCATCCTCTCTCATAGCCGAAGTGACATACATGACTTCATAGGGTACGACACCATCAGGCTGCTTGGTAGGATAATGTTCTGCCATTCGCTCTTTTACTGTTCTAGTGGTATAACCCACTTTCAAAAATCCATTATAGACTGGATTCTTATCCTGATAAGCATAAATCTTTGGAGCAACCGCCGGACGCTGAGGAAAGAAATCATGACTTGCCATCATCCACATCCCCTTTCAATTCCATAGGTTTGATCATCGATTCAATGAAAGCAATTTCCTCATCTGTTAAATCGTATTTTTTATACAGCTCCTCATCTTTCCATAGTTTGGAAAAATCTTGCTGTGGAACGAATTGATATACCCCTTTCGCAGCATTCTGTGAATTCTTTTTCTGTAAGACAAGAAATCTAAAAAATTTTGTTGATATATATGACATCACATTTTCACATTCACGTTTATTATTAAATGGCCCTATAACTAAATAACTTTCATTGCAAACTGTATTTGGAGCCCCATAAAATGGTTGCGGGAGAATGGGATGTGGAAATGAATCACTACCACTTCCTGCTTTTGCAATATATACTTTGTACCAAGAAATCATCTCTTCACCACGAGGAATTTCATTTCTTGACACATACGCTACGCTTCCTCGTACTTCACGATCATTTCCACTTACATATACCACTAAATCAGAAGCAGAGTGCCTAGTCCTACTGCCTTTAAATGTATTTGGTAGTCCAAATGGAAGTCTCGCACTTACTAAATTTTCCATCGATGGTTCATCTTTAGACATAACTTTATGAATAACGCTTATAGCTTCATTATAACGAATAAAAGTATTACAACCATTTTCAAGAAGTGGTCTAACAATAGGACCCTTCACAGTTTCCCCTCGGTGCGAATATACTGCACAAAGCCCTTTTTCATCTCTGTTCCACAAGAAGTAACAGACGCCACCTTTTATTTGAACTCCAGAAAAACAATCAGAAGCTTCTGGGTAATCATGTATTATGCGAAGCCTATTGTCATTAAGCATCTTATCCCGAAATTCATTTAAGCCTTTACCACCAGTAAACCATCTTGATGGAATAATCATAGATAAATATCGTGGTTTTAGCTTTTTTGCCTGTTGTACAAATAAATGATAAATAGGTTTTGCACTAGCACCATTACCACCGCCATCACTTAACTGATAGGGCGGGTTACTGATAATGACATCGAACTTCATTTTGAAAATATCCTCCGGCTTGGTCGTATGAATAAGCTCATATGCATGGGTTTCCAGTGTCTTGTCCCGATCATACTGACTTTGTGATGCACCACAAAAAACACACTTACCGTTCTTCCAACGATGGGAAATACGTTTATATCGAATATTCCCCGCCCCATCATCAAAATGCGTCACAGAATAGATACTATTTGGATACTTACTGCAATACACACCACGACGAGAAAGTAAGCTGGTCAACTCGGTGATAGCAATGCCATACAACTGATAATGAAAAATATGATCCACTCGCTTCTGCAAATCCGGGATGAGCGGTTCTAGTCCGGTAATCAATCGCTTTGCTATTTCTCGCAAAAATACACCACTCTTGCAAGCTGGATCTAAAAACGTGGTATTAGGATTAGAAAATAGCTCCTGCGGCAACATATCGAGCATCTCATTTGCCACTTCCGGTGGCGTGAACACTTCATCATTGGAGAGATTGGCTAAACAGGATAGCACATCTGGATTATAAATATCGAAATAAAGATCATTACTCATCTTCCCAAACCCTCCTGTAGTGTGTCACATATTTCTTGAGAAAAAGTCCTTCGTCACTAGGATTTTCTGAAACTGGCACCTCATCAAAGAGTGACATGGGTTCTGCCCATTCTTCCTGATTCTCCTTTATATCAACAAAAAGTTCACGCCCCTCTTCGTTCCCCTGCATCAGCTTTGCAAAGGCATAATCACTCCGCTGTAACTGATATCCTGTTACAAAGGCCCATTCTGAAAAAATGATAGGATTTTGCGTATCTCGCTGCTGTTCATCCACCTGCATCAAACTCAAAGCATTTCCACATACGATATTCTTGGAAAGGATAAATAGAACAGACCGACAGCAATCTTCATTTATTTCTTTCTTGCAAACAGACTGATATTCGGTATACCAAATTTGGTAAAGACGCTCTCGACAAGCCCCACAATTATCTTGTAAAATATCTACGCCATATATACTGCTAACGGCTAGAACAGAATATTTTTCATAGTCCATAGGAAACTTTTTGTATTTCCTTTTCACAACAGCCAGTTTCCTCTGCAAAATTTCCGCTAAAAAATTACCATCCCCACAGGCTGGTTCTAAAAAGCGACTGTCAATACGCTCGGTCTCAGTTTTGACAAGATCACACATCGCCTTGACTTCCCGCTCTGCCGTAAATACTTCCCCGTGATCAGCCACTCGCTGCTTTGATTTCACTTG
>DJPC01000137.1 GCA_002439665.1 Dialister sp. UBA6422 | reverse complement strand
GACTATGTGTCCAAAGGGGCACCGCTTCCAGAAAAACCAGTATGTATTACCTTTGATGATGGATATTTAGATAGCTACACTATCGTGTATCCTATGATGAAAGAATATGGTTTCCCTTGGACGCTGTTCTTGATTTCCGATGATGTGGGTAAGCCTTAGAATCGTATGACTTGGGATCAGCTGAAAGAAATGGCAGATAGCCATACCGTTACCATTGCTAACCATACGTTGTCTCATCCGAAATTGCACAACCTGGCGACTAAGGAAGAAAAGCTGAAGGAAATCAAAGGATGCAATGATGCTTTGAAACAGCACCTGGGCATCGATAATGCCTGGATTGCTTATCCCTATGGTGACTATGACGACGAAGTCATTGAAGTATGCAAAGAAGCGGGCATCAAGATGGCAGTCACCACTGATGCAGGCCGCGTCCATGTAGGTAGCTATCCCTATGACTTAAAGCGTGTGTACATTGGAAATGATATTTCCTTAGCTCGTTACTCTGAAAGACTTAACAAAGATAACTACACACCAGTATAAAGTTATATATAGGGAATGCCGATGTATTTTAGATCATGAAATCCACCTTGGCCTTTCATGAAACAGGAATCCGTTTCCTTCTATGGAGATTCTTAGACACATATCTCATTCTTGTCATAAGAATCAGAGCCTTCCTCATTTCTCATCTTTCTAGGAGTACCAATGAAACGAATTTTAAACAATATGGTAGTCAAATTCATATTGATTACCCTAGTATTTTTTATCATCACTTCGCCGATAGTGGTACTTTTTGGCCCCTTTGGTAATTTGAAAAGAGCAGTCGTAGGAGCCATTATGCGCTCTAGACATCCACAGTACATCACCTGGCTCTATAGCCAAGATGAACTGAATCAAATCCTAGGAGTAGTCACTACCACAGACAAACAGAAAGTATTTTCTTTTAAACCCCGTACCGATTCCTCTTTGAACTTAAAGAAAATTGAAACCTCTAGGTTTGTAGGCTATTTGCTGGAAATTCCTAATCCGAAACGAGTACAAGTGGCCACCGCCCAGGATATCAATGAAAAAGGGGATACCACCTCCCATATTGCGCAGCTCAATAACGCGGTAGCAGCTATCAATGGGGGCGGATTCTATGATCCCAATGGTACAGGGATTGGCCGCTTGCCCTATGGATTTATTCTTCATGAAGGAAAATACCTTTTAGGGCAGCAAGTAGACGACCAGGAAAAAGTAGATTTCGTAGGGATGACCAAGAGTGGTAACCTTATCGCTGGACACTATAACAAAAAAGAACTTCGAGACCTGGGGGCGATCGAAGGATTGACCTTTGGACCGCCACTGATCATCAATGGCGAAAAAGTCATCAAAAGTGGCGACGGCGGATGGGGCATTTCTCCGCGTTCGGCTATTGGGCAGAAGAAAGATGGCACCATTCTCTTCCTGGTCATCGACGGTCGTCAGCCAGGGTACAGTATCGGTGCTACCTTGGTGGATTCCCAGAATATTCTCTATGAAAACGGCGCGTACATCGCAGCCAACTTGGACGGCGGTTCTTCCACCACCTTGTACTNNAAAGTCATTAAAAATGGCGATGGCGGATGGGGTATTTCTCCTCGCTCAGCTATTGGACAGAAAAAAGACGGTACCATTCTCTTCCTTGTCATTGATGGACGGCAGCCTGGATATAGTATCGGTGCTACACTGGTGGACTCTCAGAATATTCTGTATGAAAATGGAGCATACATTGCAGCCAACTTGGATGGCGGTTCTTCTACCACTTTGTACTACAATGGAAAAGTGGTCAATAAACCGGCAGACCTTTTAGGTGAACGTATGATTCCTACCGCATTTATTGTGAAATAAGGAGGACAAAGTGAAAAACAAATTCACACAACTAGCCATTTGCTTTGTCCTTGGGATAGGAGTTCAGGCAGGTGCTTACCTATATATGGATAGAGTCCTCTTTGCTCCTCTTTCTAGTGGCGACTATGATATGTCTGATGTGAAGGACAAAATGGCAGAAGCCGCAGAAAAAGAAGGAAAGAAACTCTATGCTAAAGTTCACGTACAAGGCAAAGCTTACTACTCCTTTGACTATAAATACATGGCCGATGTGACCAAAGATACGGTGACCATTTACAGAGCTGATGATTTAGGAAATCCACAAAAAGTCAATCTGAAAAACCAGTCTGTCTCCTTCTTTGAATGGATGCCTGATAGAAACCTGGCACTCATTGCCCTCTATCCAGGACACTGGAAGGGCGGCCGGTGGGATGTCACCTTGGCTCGTTACAATCCAGAAGGCACCACCCATGAATCTGATGCGCCTATCAGAGATCTTCCTAAAAATGCTAAAATCGTAGATGTGGCTTACTCTACTGCCACCAATGCGGTATACATGAAGATGGAAGTGGGAAAGGGACTGTATCGCATCTATCGTACCGATGCCAACTACGATACCCGTCGTATTTATGTCCAAACTTCACATATCGGAAAAATGGCTGTATATTATGACCAGGATAGACTTTTCTATGATGATAGCCAAAAGGGCATTATGTATACCTTCAATGGAGATGACAGTTCCTGGAGAATCATTTCTCCGCCTGGTTCCTTCCGCCTCGTAGGACTGGGAGATGACAAGACCATCTATGCAGCTAAGATCAATGCCAAAGGGGAAGTAATCGCTTACTACACTGGTAAGCTGGGCGTAGGCTTCAAAGAAATCAAATCATTGGATGCACCAGTAGAATTTAATTCCGTAACCGTCCATATGATACAAGAAGCGGCGCAACAAGCAAAAAAATAAAACCAAACCAAAAGATGAGACCTTTCCTGATGTCTCATCTTTTTTGTTTAGTAGATGGTAGACGGTGAACCGTAAGCCGTGAATCCTAAACCCTAAACCGTAAACCCTAAACCAACAACCATCAACTAATAACTATCATATAAAAAAATAAAAAAGTCCGTGCCATAACGATAATGAAATGATATAATAAATCGGATATACCTATTAAAGTTCAGAAGGGAGAGTAGAAATGGAAGAAAACGACATGTATACTGCCGATGATCGCTTGATTGTTGCACTGGATGTAGATAATTTTGAAAAAATGAAAGCACTGGTGGATGAACTGGGCGATTTGGTTTCCTACTATAAAGTAGGAATGGAACTGTACTACAGTGCAGGCAGTGATACCATCAAATATCTAAAAGAACATGGCAAGAAAGTATTTCTTGACCTTAAACTTCACGATATCCCCAATACAGTAGGTCACAGCGTCGCCTCTGTCACCCGCTTGGGCGTGAATCTCATCACCGTTCATGCCGCTGGCGGCCGTGCTATGATGCAAGCGGCTTCCCGGTATGCTAAAATCACTGCTGACGAATTGGGAGTAGAACGTCCGAAAATCTTGGCTGTGACCGTACTCACCAGCTTTGATGACCAGGGGTGGCAGGAAGTAGGGGGACACCTACCTATCCAGGACCATGTACTGGAACTCGCAGAACTTGCTAAAGAATCCGGTGTAGACGGTGTAGTGGCTTCCCCAAGAGAAGCAGCTTCTATCCGCAAAATGGCTGGTAATGACGATTTTCTGATTGTAACACCTGGCATTCGTCCTGCATTTGCCCAGACGGACGACCAGAAACGTATTGCTACCCCGTCTGAAGCCTTCAAGGACGGATCTTCCATGCTCGTTATCGGGCGTCCTATCACACAGGCTATCGATCCCTGTGCAGCTGCTCGATTAATTTTGAAAGAAATAAAGGAGAACGCATAACATCATGATGACAGAAAAAGAAATCGAATCTTTACTGAAAGAAACCAAAGCTATTCTGGAAGGACACTTCCTTTTGACCAGCGGTCTTCATAGCCCCCTCTATGTAGAAAAATTCAACGTACTGCAGCATCCAGAATACACTGAAAAATTGTGCGAACAGTTTGCTGAACACTTCAAAGATAAGGGCATTGAAACCGTTATCGGACCGGCAACTGGCGGTATTATCCTCTCCCAGGTCACCGCTCGTCTGTTAGGCGTTCGTTCCATTTTTACAGAAAGAGAAAATGGCAAAATGACCCTGCGCCGTGGCTTCAAAGTCGCTCCTGGTGAAAAAGTCCTCATCGTAGAAGACATCGTTACCACCGGCGGCTCTATCAAAGAAGTAGTAGACGTAGTCAACAAAGCTAAGGGTGATATCGTAGGTATCGGTCTTTTGGTAGACAGAAGTGGCGGCAAAGCAGACTTCGGCGTACCACCAGAAAAAGTATTCCCATTGCTCCACTTAAGCGTTCCTACCTACAAACCGGAAGAATGCCCGCTGTGCAAAGCTGGCGTACCGATTACTGAACG
>DJPC01000053.1:5517-5878 GCA_002439665.1 Dialister sp. UBA6422 | reverse complement strand
TTCTTCGAGATGAGAGAATTGACTTGGATACGGCCTGTGCTATTTTGGAAACTATCAAAAATCATGGCTGGTATGCCCAAACGTATATAGATGATGAACTTTATGTGGATACTAGAAATGAGTGGACTAGCAATTATGAAAAGCAGTGCTCTGTCAAGGCACATGAGGTGGGGGAGGATTTTTATCATCCTAAGAAAGCTCCGACTAAGATTCTGGTATGCGAATATGATGAAGAGAAAATGAAAACCATCGAAAAGGTACTGAAAGATACTTATAGTGCGGTGGTGAATCAGGTGAAGTCAAAGCCCTTCTTTTTTGAAATGAATAGCAAAGAATGTTCCAAGGGAAAAGCCGTGTTATC
>DJPC01000053.1:0-5454 GCA_002439665.1 Dialister sp. UBA6422 | reverse complement strand
ATGACCTTTGGCAATGGAAATAATGATGTATCTATGCTATCTATGACGCCATGGGGCTTTGCAGTAGCCAATGCCACCCTAAGTGCCATGAAAGCAGCGGCTCATAAAACCGCTTCCAACAATGATGACGGCGTAGCAAAGGCAGTAGAACAATTTGTGTTAGGATAAGGTGCAACATAGAGACATGAGTGAGGAATGAGAAATTAGGGGTGAAGGTAGCGGCGCACAACTTATATGGCGCCGCAAAAAATTTTAATATTAATATAAAAGAGGGGTATTTAAAAGAGGGGCATTGGGGTGCTATATAAATTAGATGCGCCCCTTCTACCACTCCTCACTTCTCATTCCTACCTCCTCACTACAATGGATAAGAAAAGACATTACATATCTATATAGGGTAAACCGAAAGAAGGTTCGAGATGGAAAAAGATACATTTCGTTTTGTCATTATTACCGGCATGAGCGGTGCAGGCAAAACAAATTTCATGCAGAAATTGGAAGATATGGGGTATTACTGCGTGGACAATCTGCCACCTGTATTGATTGTACGGTTTGCTGACCTTTGCTGGAAGAGTACTTCCAATACTCGTCATGTGGCTGTGGTGACAGATATTCGCGGAGGCTCTTTCTTTGATGCCCTGCCTCAGGCTTTAGATGAACTGAAAAAAAGAGGCATTCCTCATGAAGTGGTCTTTTTGGAAGCCTCTGATGAAGCTTTGGTACGCCGGTATATGGAAACTAGACGGCAGCATCCTTTAGCTAAAAATATGCGGATTCAAGAGGGAATTTCCCAGGAAAGAAAAATTTTGGCGGCTATTAGAGCCCAGGCGGATTTGATCATTGATACCACATCCATGAAACCTTCTGATTTAAAAGGATATATGGATAATCGCTTCGGTGGCGATGAAGATGACCAGGGCATGCAGATTACGGTCTTTTCCTTTGGCTTTAAGTATGGGATCCCCATTGATGCTGATATGGTGATCGATGTTCGCTTTTTGCCCAATCCTTTCTATGTAGAAAAATATAAACATTGGACTGGTCGGGTGAAGGAAGTGGCTGACTATATCAATGCCTCTCCGGTGACGGAGAAATTTTTGGCAAAGCTTTATGATTTTATGGATTTCATGGTAGAGCAATTTAAGAAAGCAGGGAAAACCCAATTTACCATTGCCATTGGATGTACGGGTGGTATGCATCGGTCCGTATTTGTGACAGAAAAGCTAGGGAAGCATTTGAAAGAAAGACATGGCCATGTGAATGTAGAACATCGGGATCTTCATAGAAATCCAGTGGAACATGATGTGAATGATATTGCGGGGGAATAAGCCATGAAACATATATTACAGTGGCTCTATCCTGGGCTGGCAGTGAAGCGTTGGATGATTCTTTTCTCCTTTGGCATTATTTTGCTAGTCTTTGGGGCGACCATGATTTTGAATTACCAGATTCTAGGTCTCTTAGAAGAAGAGATCTTGCGTCTGGCATTCCAGATGACAGGAAGTTATAGCTATACTTTTTTGGCTGTCTGCGGCACCTTATTGATGATTGTAGGGATCTATATCATGGTGGTGGCTGTCCGGCGGCTGGTGAAACGATTCTTTGAACTCATTGCTCCAGGACAGAAAGAGATGTCTCGCCGATTGATTTCAAGAATTGAACTCTCTAGAGGCATGCATGTGGTCTCTATCGGCGGTGGTCATGGACTTTCCATGTTACTTAGAGGTCTGAAAAAGAAAACATCAAATATCACTGCCATTGTGACAGTAGCAGATGATGGGGGATCTTCTGGCCGTCTTAGGGAAGAAATGGGTATTATTGCTCCTGGGGACCTTCGGAATTGTTTGGTCGCTTTAGCAGATAAAGAATCCCTGCTAGAACAGCTATTCCAGTATCGATTCGGCGGCGAAGGGGAGCTTTCTGGTCATAGTTTGGGAAATTTATTTCTTGCGGCTTTGATTAAAGAATTTGGAAATCCCCAAAATGCCTTGGAAGCAGCTAGTAAAGTTTTAAATATCCGTGGTAAGGTGGTACCTGCTACGGCGGAAAAAGTAAGACTTAAAGCCAAAATGTCTGATGGAGAAATCGTAGAAGGAGAGTCCGAGATTTCATCTTATCCAGAAAAAGTGGGACGAGATGTGCGCATTGTCCACATGTCCACCATTCCTAAAAGTCCTATGGCCGTGGGAGATGCCTTAGAAGCCATAGGTAAAGCAGATCTCATTACCTTAGGACCAGGAAGCCTATATACCAGTATATTGCCTAATTTACTGGTACCTGAAATCTTACAGGCGATAAGGGCCAGCGATGCACCGGTACTCTATATTTGTAATGTCATGACACAACCTGGGGAAACTACGGGGTATACAGTGGGAGATCATGTAAAAGCACTGATGGATCATATAGGTGGTGGTGTAGTAGATTTTGTCTTAGCTAATAATTCTACGCCTCGAGAAGAAGTACTACAAAAATATGAAAAAGTACATGCTTTTCCAGTAAAAATTGATCGAAAAAAAGTGGAGTCTTTGGGAGCTACCTTGATTGAAGCGGACCTTTTAGGGGTGGAAAAGGGAGCCGTGCAGGATACGGATGTACTGGCTGGTGAAATTCAGCAGATTCGAAATCTTCTCCAAGCCAATATTCCATCGGAAGCTTTGGAAGAATATCTGAAAAGGAGTCACTGATGTCATTTACAGAACAGGTCAAAAATGAATTGGCCCGCATTCCCAGAGAAAGCAGGGAAAGCAGAGTGTCAGAGCTTTTGGCTCTTCTTCGCATGAGCGGGTCCTTTATTACAGGCAGTCATGGGAGTTGGGGATTGGAATTTTCTACAGGAAATAGTGCTGTGGCCCGCCGAGTATTGGTGTATCTGAAAAAAGATTTTGGATTTCTTCCTTCTACCATGGTGCGGCAAGGGAGACGGCTTAGGAAGAAAAATGTATATACCTTGATGGTAGATCCTTCCAAAGAAGGACTTCATTTCTTAAATACCATGGGTCTTTCTCCTTTGGCTGGTATTGATGATATGGAACAGCTGAAAGATCCAGAAGAGAGGAGAGCGTACTTGGCAGGTGCTTTTCTCGGTGGTGGTTCTGTGAGTCGTCCCCAAAGCGATTACCATTTGGAAATGGTGACCCAGTCTCCTCACTTTGCAGAAACATTAGTGAAGATGATGAAAAGTTTTCAAATGAAAGCCCGCATGACTGATAGGAAAAATGATTATATCGTTTATTTAAAAGATGGAGACGATGTGTCAGGATTTTTACAGATTGTAGGAGCGACGCAAAGCTATATGGATTTTGAAAGTGTCCGGGTAGTCAAGGACATGCGAAATAGGGTGAACCGGCAAGTCAATTGCGAAACTGCCAATTTGCAAAAAACAGTCAATGCAGCGGTGAGGCAGACCCATATGGTGCAGCAACTCTTACAAAGAGAGAATATCTCTAACTTATCGCCTAAAATCAAAGAAGCCTGCGAAGTGAGACTCCAACATCCCAATGCCAGTCTTTCCGAGTTGGCCCAGATCTGTGGGATTACCAAATCTGGTCTAGCCCATCGATTCAAAAAAATTGAAGCCATGGTAGCAGAGATGGGAATGGGCAATTCCTGATTGGCTATAGACACGTTACCCATAGTAAATATGAAAAGGAAGAAGATGGATATCCAAATTATGAAATATAGAAGAATCATTCAGAGCTGTTTGGCTGCTCTCTGTTTTTGCACTATGGCTAGCTCCGTAGCAGCTAGTTCTCCATGGGATGAAGACTATACCCAGGTACCTTTAGAAACCACTAAAAAAGAAGGGACACTTATTTTTTCAGACTGTCCAGAATATGCCAATGAGACAGGTATTTTATATGAAGGCACTGTGAAAAAAGGAAATGGTCGGATTTACTATTATCATGTCAATGAGATTGGCAGTCCTGCTAGGGTTTTGGTGTATGCCCAAAGTGATAAAAAACAAGATATATCTGTTACAAGAGCGATCCGAGGAGAGCCTAGCAGTGACTATTTTCCTACAGGCAGTACATTATCCTATAGAGAAGTGATGGAACCTAAGCAGAAAGTACAAAATGTCACTTTAGGGGCCAATAAAAGGACAGTCATTTGGGATGATGATGAAATGGGTATCCAGGAAGAAGACCTGGTGAGTGGTATCGTGGAAGTCAAAACCAATAAACCTGTCAAATTTGGCATAGCCATTTTGCCTCATGACAATGGAGATGCCTTGCAGCAGGGACTTGATCATGCACAGACCCTTTTGCCGGATAGTCATGAGATGCGCGGTACCTTTGCTAGTGATGTGTATATGAAAAATAAGCCTTGGGATTTCAAAAAAGGAGCTGCGTCCATCAAGCTGGGAGGAAATGATGCTTCCATGGGATTCCAGCAAGGCTATGACGAGGTCAGTCAGGTCAATCGGGAAAACACAGGTGACTATGGCGTGGTGTATCACATCACCTTCAAGTCCAAAGGGGAAGGTAAGTACAAACTGTACATCAATGCCTTGGGCGGTTATTATTTAGGTACTTTGGAAGCGGGACAAAATCCAAGACTTATGAGAGTGTACCGCACCGATACCAATCGACTCAAACGCTTTGGTGAATCCTATGATGACTATATAGAAATGGGAACCTGGGATATGGGAAAAGATCTTTACATTCGCCTCATGCCGCCAGGAGCTTCCTCTATGCCACTTTTATTTATGATGGTACCGGAAAAATAAGTAATATATAACTAGTGATGAAGGATTGGATATTAGATTTTTTCAAATATCCAATCCTTTTTGACTGTAATTTTGAAATGATCATGAGTGAAGGGTCGTACATCCTATTTTTGAGGTTTTTCTTCATTCACTGCTTCCCGGTGTTAGTTGTTTGGCTCCAGATAACCAACAACTAACTATCTTGAGAATCTTATATATATTGTTGTATAATGACACATATAAATTATCCTAGCTAAAAAGGAGAGATACTATGAAATTCATCCAGTTTCGTATTGGTGATATTGTACAGATGAAAAAGAAGCATCCCTGCGGCAGCCAGGAGTGGGAAGTCTTGCAACTAGGAAGTGACATGCGCATCAAATGTTGCGGGTGTGGTCATATTGTATTGATCCCTCGTCCTAAATTCTTAAAAGGGGCTAAGAAAGTGCTAAATCGTGATGTGACACAAGAAACCCCTTTGGAAAGTCGCAAGGAAGAATAAGGAAAATCACATACCCATGGGGATGCTAACTGAAGAAAAAACTTTTTTTCAAAAAAATAAAAAAAGTACTAGACAGATGTAACATGCCATGCTATAATCTATAACCGTGATGAGGACGCACCTACGAAACGTCAAACGATGACAAAAAAGTCGTAAAGATGTTGAAAAAAGTCCTTGACAAGAAGCTGATGAGATGTTATACTAATCAAGTCGCTGACATGCTGGCGTAGCTCAGTTGGTAGAGCAG
>DJPC01000111.1 GCA_002439665.1 Dialister sp. UBA6422 | reverse complement strand
GAGAAGGTTCCTCTCATCCCGATAGCAGCACCAGCAATGGTTTTGCCGACTAATGTGTCCGTGCTCACGCCGTAGACAGAACCTACGTCCAGTCCTATATAAACCTCACTATGCAAAGAGGGAATCGTGCTGGCTAATTCATTTCGTAAGTACCAACCACTTTCTCCCATAAGCGTATATTCTCCATCAAATCCATTCACGGTATATCTATTTCCTATATTTAGCATATCTACACCATAGAGACGGTTGCCCTTGGTATTCCATTGTCCATGAAGGGAACTGGAAAAAGTAGCCGGCCGATGTCCCATGGTAAAAGGCTGATACCAATCTACATCAAAGAGCCACATCTGGTATCTTGTTTTGGGTGCATCAGGATACTCATTTTCTTTCTGCGAACCGAACCAGCCCATACCTTGTTTGTGTGCTGCTCGAAGATACAGAGTATTTCTTCCGAAATAGATTCGATCATTGAATCCAATTTCCAAAGCGGATGTATCCATAGCTTGCACAGGAATTTCCGTATCATTGATGAAATAATGGGAATCCCGTTTGCTCACTGTGATATCCATGGATTTTCTTTCTGTCTCGGAACGAGAAATCATATGCTCCAGACTCACACGAGTGGTTTGCGATTTTCCGGAACTGGTAAAGTCATATGGCTTAGAAGAGACAAGTTGGTTGTACCTATTTCTACTGTGGCTGATGGTCAATCTATTTTTGCCATATGGAATCGAATAACTAAAGCTTTGGCTCCGTGTCCCCTTTTCGTTCCATTCCCGGCTGGTATCTAGCGTATTGGATATGTATAAGACATCATTGGCGTTGAACACTCGATCAAATCCAAGGCTAGTTGTAAATTGGTCTTTCCCCGTTTCTTTCATCCCTGAATCATCAAAAGACAGACTGCCATGAACTTGTTTCTGGCTATGAATGGTGAGTTCTAAATCTGAAAAACCAGGTTCATTGGTTGGAAGGATTTTCATAGAGACATCGAGCGAAGGAACTCGCTTTATATTTTCCAGACCTTCCTCTAACATACGAAGATTCAAAAGGTCTCCTTCGCGAATGGGGAAAGCATTTTTCCAAGGAAGATTCTCACTTCCTTTTGCATACACCACGTGTCTTAACTTTCCAGGGGCACAATGTAAAATAAGTTCCTTCTTCGATAAATTCTGTTCCGGTATCACCACTTGGCTTGTCACATAGCCCTTATCTTGTAATTTTTTATTCAGTCTTTGTACCAGTTCTTCTATATCTGATAGATTCAAATTTCTATTTTCGTAGGAAGAGAGTAATTCATTCAAGAAATCCAATTCTTCCGGTACATTTTTCAATACAATTTCTTGCACATAAAAAGCAGCTGATGGAAGAGATCCACTAGGGCTCTCTTTTTCATCGGCTGCTTTTTCTACTTGTATACGAGGCAGACTTTCTCTGTCTGCTTTCCATTTAGCTATTTCTTTGGCTTGATTTTGCAGTTCTTGATAAGCAAAAGGTTGCGATATATCTGCAGCGTCTACGGATACATGAGTACCCAAACACAAAGCCATGACTGGTATAATTATGCATTTATATTTCATATTTTTACCCTCCCCTACAGATATATTTTTTACTTTTAGCCTTCTTGATTACTCATTCTAACACTAACAATGAGCATTTGCAAAACATTAGGTTCCTTTTTTCTCCACAATAAAAGGCTGTTTTTCTGTGATTTAATCAATTTTTTAGTAGATGAATTTTATTTCATTTTCATAGATTTTATCGAAGAGAATACACAGCTTGTTAAATACAAACTAACACATGAATTTATTTAAAACTAACAATTATTTTGCTATTCATAGATCTATATAATTAATATAAAAATCTTCTATGATCGCTTTTGGAGAATTATCCTGCAAATACGTAATTAATTTCGAAAAATCAATTTTGAAAATGCATATCCGATAAATATATACATAAATTTCATAGACACCAAAAAAAGAGACCTCCTTTATTAGATTAGAAGTCTCTTTTTATATGTAGCCTTAATAATGAAGTGTCACAAAAAGGCCGATTACTAGTGAATATTCCAGAATGATTCTATAATAGGCTCACCTAAAAAGTGCAAAAAAGTCAGTGTTTATCGGGCTTCCAAGAGCTCTGCCAATTTAGTGATGATAATACGTCCCAATTCATCTTTTGACATCTTTGGATACTGTTCCATATGTCCGTCTTTATAGAGAAGGGAGGCAATGTTTGTAGTACCATTAAAGCCAGCACCTGGCATGGCTACATCATTGGCTACTAGCATATCCAAGTTCTTTCTCTTCAGTTTGGATTTGCCGTGTTCGATAACATCTTGGGTCTCTGCCGCAAAGCCAACCAGGAATTGATGGGTTTTCTTCTGGCCCAGTCCGAAAAGAATATCTGGATTCTGAGTTAAGTCAATATGAAGGCAATCATTGTCTTCTTTTTTGATTTTCTGGGTAGCCTGTACGGTGGGGCGATAATCGGAGACAGCAGCTGCCATAATAGCAATATCGCAACTATCATAGTATTCATTCATGGCTTTATCCAGTTCTCTAGCGTCATGAACATATACAACTTTGACCCCTGCTGGTACAGGAAGGGCTGTGGTACAGCTTACCAATGTAACGTCTGCATCTTCCATAGCAGCCGCCTTAGCAATAGCATACCCCTGGCGCCCACTGGAGCGATTGCTGATATAACGAACAGGATCGATATTTTCTTGTGTACCACCAGCAGAAACAATGACTTTCTTTCCTTTTAGTAAATGTTTACCAAAGAGACATTTTTCAATGCCTTCCATAATGGTGTCTAATGCTGGGAAACGACCTTTGCCACTGGTGTTACAAGCCAAATGTCCGGATTCTGGTTCTACAAATTCGTAGCCATAAGATTTCAGCTTTTCTATGTTGGCCTGTACAATTGGATTTTCGTACATATTGGTATTCATAGAAGGAACAAAGAGTACCTTAGCTTTAGTGGCCATAATAGTAGTAGAAAGCATATCATCAGCAATACCGTTAGCCACTTTCCCAATGATGTCAGCTGTAGCCGGTGCAATAACAAAAATGTCTGCCAGTCTTGCCAAAGCAATATGTTCTACATCCCATTTAGAAATGTTGGCAAACATGTCTACTGTTACATCGTTTCCTGATAATTCCCCAAAAGTAATAGGAGTTACAAGTTTGGTCGCATGAGCAGTCATAATGCAATGAACGTCTGCCCCTTTTTGTCTCAGCTGACTCACCAGTCCGGCTGCTTTATATGCGGCAATTCCTCCGCAGATTCCTACAACAATATGCTTATTTTCAAACATTTGTCTTTCCTTCCTGAAAGCAGGGAGTTCCCCTTTAATTTTTACACATCAAAAAGGCAGGAAATCAGCACCCACTGATGTATCCACAGAAAAGATTTCATGGTATCCTGCCTTATATTCCTTTTTTATTTATCAAAAGAATAGGTGATTTTATCTTCGTAAATTTCTTCCAGTGCTACGGTGACTGGTTTTTTGTCCTTGGCATTAGCGATGAGTGGCTGCTGACCATCTGTCAGTTCACGAGCACGCATAGCTGCTAAGGTAACCAGGGTATACTTGGAATCCACTTTTTTGACAAGACTGTCAATAGAAGGATAACACATCATTTTAAAGGGACCTCCTTATTTATATATTGTTTAAAAATAGTTTCAATCTGTCCTTCATTTCTAGAAAGCTTACATTGTTCTGCTTCTAAAATAGAACGGACTTTGCGAATCGCATCATCTAGCACATCATTGACCACAATGTAATCATACTGATGTGCCATAGCTAGTTCATTGGTAATCTGCGCCAATCGTTTTTCAATGACTTCTTCAGAGTCAGTGCCTCTCTGATGGAGACGGCCGGAAAGAATCTCTAAAGACGGGGGAACGATGTAAATGAAAACACCCTTTGGGTATCTTTTCTTCACTTGCATAGCACCTTGGATATCGATTTCTAGAAGAACTGATTTACCATCACCAATCATATCCAACGCTCTTTTTTTCGGTGTTCCATAGTAGTGATCATATACTTTAGCATATTCAAGGAAAGCATCTTCTTTGATCAGTTGTTCAAACTGTTCATTGGTACGGAAAAAATAGCTTTTCCCTTCTACTTCCCCATTCCGTGGAGCTCTTGTCGTCATGGATACGGAATATTGCAAATCTGGATATAATTTTCGAATCGCATCACAAATAGTGCCTTTCCCTGCACCGCTGGGTCCAGATACCACCAGCAGGATTCCTTCGTCTTTTTTCTGTGCCTTATCCATCAGTTTTCATCCATTCCTTCGTTGGTGATTACGTCTTTATTCATCAGTCTGTGAGAAATGGTTTCTGGCTGGACTGCAGAAAGGATAATTTGTCCACTATCCATAATCAGAACAGCTCTTGTTTTTCTCCCATACGTCGCATCAATCAAGACTCCTTTATCGCGAGAATCTTGAATCATACGTTTAACTGGTGCAGATTCAGGACTAATAATAGCCATAACACGAGCGGCTGCAGCCATATTGCCGAATCCAATGTTAATCAATGAAAAGCCCAATTTGGTTACTCCCTTACAAAATATTTGGTCAATTTTGCCATATATACTAGTATATCACGACAGTTCAAGTCGTATAGTCATTGACATGCTTGTTTTACCATTTCTTAAAGACTAGGATAGATTAAAACAAGTATCAATCACCACTACTCGATATTTTGTACCTGCTCTCTAATCTTTTCCAATTCCGTTTTTACCGTAATGACACAATCAATCACTTCTGTATCACTGGCTTTAGAGGCGGTAGTATTCACTTCCCTATTAATTTCTTGCAATAAGAAATCCAATTTCCTACCTATAGGTTCATTACTATCTAGCATATGTTCAAATTGATCCAAATGACTACCAAAGCGAACCACTTCTTCTGTATAATCTGTTTTTTCAGAGAAAATAGCGACTTCTTCCATAATTCGTGATTCGTCTGTTTCTAGATTCATCTTTTTTAGTAAATCTGTCATTCGTTGATGAAGTCTCTCTGCATAAGCTTTCGCAGCTAGGTCTTGACGGGAGACCATAAAATTCAATTTTTCTCTAAGAAATGCAATTCGTTTCTTTAAATCAGCCTTTAAATTGTTTCCTTCTCTTTGACGCATTTCTTCTAAACTATGCAAAGCTTCTGTCATCGCCTGCTGTACCATAGGAAGTAATTCGTCTTCTGTCATTTCTTTTTTCTGCACAGATACAAACGACTCAGGCATAGCTAGTAAATCAGAGATCCCAATCCGTCCTTTGACTCTCTTTTTCTTACTCACCTGTACCAAGGCGGCAATATAAGCATCGAGCAAAGGTTCATTAAGATGCACTTCCATTTCTTTTCCACCAGCAGCTGGGGTAAAAGATAAGGAAATATTCAATTTTCCTCTCGAAATTGTTTCTTTAATCATCTGGCGGGCAGTTTCTTCCAATACTCCCGGAAAATGGTCACTTCGAATATTAATTTCCAAGAAACGGCTATTGACCGCTTTTATTTCTGCAGTCACTATGCCAAGAGCACTTTCTCCTGTGCCCCGACCAAAGCCAGTCATACTATTCATGGTCACACCTCACAAGGGATATTCCGAATATCAGATCATTTCTGCCAGTCATTGGCTCGTTCCAAAATTCCCCAAAGCCAATGACAAAGAAATCTCCATACAATTTATCTTCATAGCTTATATAAGCTGTATAGGATGTTCTTTTTATAAATCATAGTCCCCCTCAAAAGCTTTCACAGCAGGACCTGTCATGTAGACATGATCTTTAGGATTTCCTGTCCATTCAATATGAAGAGTACCTCCATCCAAATCCACATCTGCATAGTCCTTGGTAAGTCCATTTAAAATAGCTGCTACAACGGTAGCACAAGTACCTGTACCACAAGCCATAGTAATACCCGTGCCTCGTTCCCAAACGCGCATGCGGAAATGATGGTCTCCCAATTTCTGTACAAATTCAATATTAGCCTTCTTAGGAAAATGGGCGTCTACTTCTAAATGAGGGCCTTCTCCGGGAAGATTGATTTCTTTCATATCGTTCACAAAAGTAACGCAATGAGGATTCCCCATAGATACGCAGGTTACTCGATATGTTTTCCCTGTACTTTCATTAAAAAGAGGCTGATCAATGACCTCGCCTTTGCCTAAGCCAAGGACTGGAATTTCATCAGCCTGCAAATGAGGCTGCCCCATATCTACTCGTACTTGCCCATCAGCCAAAATTTCTGGGTATAAAATACCAGCACCAGTTTCTACTGAAAAACGCTTTGTTTTAACAATTCCTAATTCATAAGCCCACTTGGCTAAGCAACGGATTCCATTGCCACACATCTCGCCTTCAGACCCATCATTATTAAACATGCGCATTCGAATATCTGCTTGATCAGAGGGAAGAAGAAAAATCACTCCATCAGATCCTACGCCAAAGTGACGGTCACTGATTTCCACGATTTTCCTCTTAACCGCATCGAAATCTTCTTCAAATCCATTAACAAACACATAGTCATTGCCGCATCCTTGCCATTTAGTAAAATGCATAACATCAATCCTCCTATGTTTTTCATTCACATGTATTTTCTAACAGGTAAAAAAATATTCAAAGATTCACATCTGAAAATGGTACAATTTTCCCATGGTCATGTTTACCTACATCACCAAATGCTGACTGTTATATTTTAGCATATTTTCTCGATTCTTTCACATTTCGTGATATACTAAGAGGAAATATTTTATAAGTCATATGTATTTATATATAATATAAGATACAAATTGTGATAAGGAGATATATCATGCAAATTGATAGTGCCACCCTTTACTTATTTATTAAAGAATTAAAAAAAATAATTGTTCCTGCACAAGTGCGGCAAATCCACCAAATCGATAATCGCATCATGGATATGGAGTTATTTTGTCCCAACTCTAGACCGGTTCATCTGATTTTTAATACCCATACACCCCCTATTGCATATTTGACAACCAAGGGAAAGGGACAAAATCAATATGATCATTCTCAGACATTTTGCATGACTCTGCGTAAGCACTTGGAAGGAAGTCGTCTGTCTCATGTGGAGCAAATCGAAATGGACCGTATTTTGGCCTTTTCTTTTGATCGCATTGAAGCAGCTGGTGCTATAGTAACTAAAACATTATGGGTCGAATTACTGCCTGCCTCACCAAATCTGATTCTCACAGAGGGAGATACTATTATTGATGCTTGCCTTCGAGGTAAAAAATTAGATCGTCTCTTAATTCCAGGGGAAACCTACAAACTTCCGGATAATACATCACGCATGGATTTTATGAAATTTTCCAAGGAAGAGCTGAAAAGCATTTTAGACTACAGCAAACAAACTGATACCCCATTAGATACTTGGATTTTCCATACGTTCAATGGATTTTCTCGTTTTTTAGTGGATGAATTAGCTTCACTTTCTCATATTCCATCAGATATTCCCCTTCCTTCCTTAACAGATTCACAAGAAGAGAATCTTCTCCAAACCATGCATGGAATGCAAGAAAAAATTTCCACCTCCAAAGAATTACATATCTATGAAGGGAAAAATGGGAAACACGTGGTAAGTCCTATCCCGCTTTCTATTTTAGGCGAAGAAAAAGAAACCGCTCCTATTATTTCTTGGATGGAAAAAGAAGCACTTTCCTCCGGCGGTACTATTGCTTCTGCCCTACAGGAATATCGTAAAAAAATACACACCCTAATCAAACGTGAAGAGAGAAAGCAACGTAAAATTCAGGAAGAAATGGCAGAAACAGAGAAAACAGAACAATATAAATTGTGGGGCAATCTACTTTCTATTTATGCTTATGAAAAAATCAATGGAAAAAAATCTCTTAAGGTGCAAAACTTATTCAATGATCCGCCTACAGAAGAAGTGATACCTGTAGATCCCCTGCTTTCTGTTATGGGAAACAGTCAGGTATATTTTAAAAAATACAACAAAATGAAGACCAGACTGGTTATGGGCCAGGAAAAGTTAGATGAGGGAATGGCTAAAATCCAATACTTGCAAGATATGCTTTATTTCATTGATAAAGTCAAAACAAAAAAAGAACTAGAAGCATTAAAAGATGAATTGAAGAACACAGGTATTGAGAAATTAGGGAATCATAGACCACCTAAAGTGAATAAAAAGAGTCATAAAGGAGACCCAGCTCTTACCTCTCTCTCCATTGATGGATTTACTGTATTTATGGGTAAAAATAGTACGCAAAATGAATTTCTGACTCTCCATAAAGCAAAAAAAGGAGACCTTTGGTTTCATGCCAGAGCCATTCCAGGTTCTCATGTGGTGTTAGAGACTGGTGGTGAAACCATTCCAGAAAGCACATTAGAAAAAGTGGCAGCTCTCACCGCTTGGAACAGTACAGGGAAAGATTCTGGAAAGGTGGATGTAGATTATACGCTCGTCCGTTATGTGAAGAAAATCCCCAATGGTCCTCCTGGATTGGTTCATTATACCCACCA
>DJPC01000017.1:1355-5554 GCA_002439665.1 Dialister sp. UBA6422 | reverse complement strand
CAGACCTTCTTCAGGCCGGCGTGGCCTCTCTTAAAGTAGAAGGTCGTATGAAGAGTCCAGAGTATGTATTCAATACCGTTTCTGCCTACCGTAAAGCCATCGATGCAGCAGAGAAAGCACAGACCATGGACACAGAACCCCTGAAACTTCACTTAGAAGAAGAATTCAATCGGGGCTATAGTACCCATTATTTGGACGATACACCAGGACCTTCTATGATGACCGGCTATGCGCCAGGCAATCATGGTGTAGATGCAGGCAGGGTAGAGAAGGTTTCCCATGGACAATTCATTTTTCATGGAGACCACAGCAGGAAACTTGCCGACGTGACAGGGATTTCCTATGAAACACAGAAACAGACCATCCAGTTTGTTCCCAAAGAGCAAGTATTTCCTTTGAAAAATAAAAATTTCAAAGTTCTTTGTGATGTGATGCCCCGGAAGAATGGACAAGTCTATTGGAATGTGATTCCCCAGAAAAAGTCCTTAGCCATGAAAGATCTGGTAGGGAAAATTCCCGTGTCTTTTTGGATGAGCGTCAAACCGGGGCAGCGGATTTCTTTATCCGCCAAGGACGAGGAAGGGCATCATGCAGAAGTGACTTCTTCTGTGATCGCACAGGAAGCGTTTTCCCGTGTGACAGATGAAAAAGAAATAGAAGCCCAATTGGGACGGTTGGGAAATACATGGTTTGTGTTGAAAGAAGCTCATATTTACAATGCAGGCTGTATGGTCCCCAAAAGTGTATTGAATCATATAAGACAGGAGGCCATCTCTTCTCTAGAAAAGATTCGCGCCAAAGACCATGAAGCAAGGATACCTATGGGACATGATGAGCCTATGAAGCCTGTTTCCTCTGGGAAAGCATTACCCAAAGATTCTCATATCACCGTGCGCACTGATTCTCTAGAACAGCTCCAAGAAGCCCTTTCTTTGGGGGTTCGTTCCTTTATTTTTGGAGGAGAATCGTTCCATCATAGACCCATTCCTTGGGAAGATTATGAAAAGGCAGTGTCCTATTGTCATGAAAAAGACGCTTTTCTTCTGTTTGCTACCCCTAGAGTGGTTCGAGAGACCTATAGAGAAAGGGTACAAAAACAGTATGAAAAATTACTATCTCTCCATCCTGATGGCATCTTTGTGGAATATGCAGGGGCTTTGGAATGGTTGAAGGAAAGCTCCTTACCTCTAGTAGCCGGGCCATCTATGAATCTTTTCAATGAAGAGGCGCTGACTTTGATAGAAAAATTGGGTTTCTCTGGCGCCTACGTATCCCAGGAACTCACCTTGCCGCAGATCCGAGATATGGCTAAGAAGGCAAAGCTTCCTTTGGGGGCCTATGTATATGGCAGAACAGAAATGATGATTTCTGAATACTGCGTCATCAATAGTGTCCTAGGGGGCGTAGAGAAAAAGAAGTGTCCAGCCCCTTGCATGAAACATGCTTATTTGCTAAAAGATAGAGAAGGACGCCTATTCCCTGTGAAGACAGACGAATGGTGTCACATGCATATCCAAAATTGTCGCCTATTGGATATGCGGCCTTATATACCAGAATTATTAAAAGCAGGACTGACATCCCTGTGCTTGGATTTTAGAGGTCTTGCGGGATCTATCCAAGGGATTGTTGGAGATTATATGGATATATGGAGTGGCAAGAAAATGGCACCAAAGCCATCGGAAGGGGATCATCAAACCATTACCCGTGGCCACTTCTTTAGAGGAGTTTTGTAATGAAGGAAACTGTATTAGAAACACTGGAATTTAACGAGATCAGAAAAAAACTAAAAGAGCTAGCCCCTTCTGCTTTATCCAAAGAATTGGCAGATCACCTCATGCCGTCTAGTGAACCGGAGATCGTAGAAAAGAAGCTGCAAGAAACAGAAGAAGCAACCATTCTTTTGGAGCGTGAAATGGCTACCCCTTTGGGGGAAACCTATGATATTCGTGAGACCCTTAGAAAAGCAGAAAAAGATATGACTTTGACGGCCAAAGAATTTTTAGATTTAGCGGCCTCTTTGGAAACCTACAAAAAGATGCATCATTATTTCGAAGGGGAAAGACATTTGCAGTATCCCCAATTGGAAGAATTGTCCAGTCTTATTATTTCCCAAGAAGGGCTTATCACTAGGATTGAACAAGTCTTTGATGAACATGGGGACATCAGTGACAGGGCCTCGCCGAAACTGTCTCGTATCCGCACGGAAAAGGAAATGATCAAAAATAGGATACGTAAAACCTTTCAACGGATCATTTCCGATAAAGACCAGGCAGGATACTTTCAAGATGCCATTGTGACCCAGAGAAATGGTCGGTATGTCGTACCTGTTAAAGAAGAGTATCGGTATAAATTTGATGGGATTGTTCATGATCGTTCTTCTACGGGGCAAACCCTTTTCATGGAACCTATGGTATCGGTGCGCCTCAATAATGATTTGGCAGAACTCACATCGGCAGAAAAAGAAGAAATCCAGGAAATCCTGCGCCAGTTGACAGAACAAGTCAAAAAGACGGCTGATGTGACAAGAGACAATTGCCATTTGGCTACAGAATTGGAATTCATTTTTGCTAGAGCCAAATTGGCACAATCCATGAACGCCGTCAGAGCGGTCTATTCGCCTCGGGGCATATTGGATCTTCGAAATGCCAGACATCCACTCATTCCAGCCAAGAAAGTGGTTCCTATTTCCATGACCCTGGGGAAGGACTTTCAGATCCTGATCATCACTGGTTCCAATGCAGGTGGTAAAACCATTGCCATCAAGACTTGCGGTCTATTGGCCTTGATGAATCAAGCAGGTCTTTTTATTCCAGCTTCCGAAGGATCCATTCTTCCGATTTACAAGAATCTCTATGCCATCATTGGGGATGAACAGAGTATCCAATACAATCTGTCTACCTTTTCCAGCTATATCACCCAGCTGGTTTCTTTCCTGGGCTCCCTGGATTCTCATGACCTGGTACTGCTGGATGAACTGGGGTCTGGGACCGATCCGATCGAAGGGGCTGCTTTAGCACAATCGGTGACCGAGTATTTACAGATGAAAGGTGTACCTGCCATTATTACCTCTCACTTTAGTGAAATGAAAAAATTGGCCTATGAAACCAAGGGCATTGAAAATGCCTTTGTAGAATTTGATGAAGTGACCTTGACACCGACCTATCATCTGATTATCGGCGTGGCTGGAAATAGTAATGCTTTCAGTATCTGCAAACGCCTGGGAATGCCTGCTATGGTGCTATCTAGAGCATCGGCACTCAAAGAAGGTTCTCCTTTGCACAACATGGAAGAAGTGATGGCTCGTCTCAATGAGCAAAGCCGAGAAGTGGCTCATGAAAAAGAAGCAGTCCTAGAGAATCTCAAAAAGGCAGAGGAACTGAGAAATGAACTGAAAGCAGAAACAGATCAGTTTTATAAGAAAAAAGATGCCATTTTGGAAAAAACCAGAAAAGAAGCGGAAAGTATCAAACGGGATCTTCGCATACGGTCCGAGTCCATCATCAAAGACTTAAAGAAAAAAGCATCTTCCCTTGGCAAGGATGAATTGAATCAGCACATTGCCGGTGTCAGAGGAGCCATCGATGAGATGCGCCTTCCGGGGAAAGAAAACCGAAGAAACCTGGTGGATAAAAAAGCACTCAAAAAGGGACTCTATGTCTATATCGATACCTTAGATAACGATGGGGTCATTACCCATATATCGGGCAATAAAATCACCGTTTCTTGCGGACTTTTGACTGTGACTGTTACGCCAGATCATTGTTTTGAAACGGTGCAGAAAAAACCAAAATCAAAGAAAGCACCGGTTTCCCATTTTGTATCCCATGCCTCTACCAGTGTACGTACTGTCCATACGACTCTCAATGTGATTGGCAAAACCGTAGATGAAGCCATTCCAGAAGTAGATCGGTTCCTTAATGATTGTTTCATGTCTGGTGTATCACCTGTGCAAATCATCCATGGGAAGGGAACAGGAAGCCTTAGACGGGGCATTCAGGATTACTTAAGAACCCTTCCTTATATCAAAGAATTTCACGAAGCGGATTATAGAAATGGGGGCGCTGGGGTGACAGAAGTTTTCTTCTAAGGAATATGGATGTTATCCTTCTCTATATTAAATGGAATATATAAAAGAAGGGGCTGTGATAAAATGCGAAACTATGTTGTTAGTTGTTGGTTGTTGGTTGTGTGTTTCAAAA
>DJPC01000017.1:1107-1341 GCA_002439665.1 Dialister sp. UBA6422 | reverse complement strand
GAATCTATCTCATCTCTGATTATGGGGAAATAACTTTGGGTCATATTTTTCCTTTTCCCAACCCATGGTATGGCAAGGACCTTTGAAATCTTGAGCTCCTTTCGTTTGACGGCTGCGGCACAATGTATCAGTCCTGGCTTGCTATTTATACAAAAAGTTCGTATAATGTTACAGAGTATTTTATGGTGAAGGAGTATGGAGAATGGATTTTGAACTTATCGAACATGCACTGCC
>DJPC01000017.1:800-1019 GCA_002439665.1 Dialister sp. UBA6422 | reverse complement strand
GGTATTGCGCGTATTTGTCAGGTGAAGATTCTGCGCATCATTGCTGCGATTTACGCAGATTGTATTCGTGGTACACCGCTTTTGGTCCAGATCTTTTTGATTTATTTTGCCCTTCCTATTGTCACCGGTCATCGCGTGGAACCATTTGTAGCTGCCGTAGCTGCTTGTGGTATCAATAGTGGTGCTTATGTATCTGAAATTTTCCGCGCAGGGATCCAA
>DJPC01000017.1:425-762 GCA_002439665.1 Dialister sp. UBA6422 | reverse complement strand
CCAGGGACAGATGGAAGCCGGCCGCTCCTTAGGACTTTCCTGGTGGCAGACCATGTATTATGTCATTTTGCCACAGGCCATTCGAAATATCCTTCCTCCTTTGGGAAATGAATTTATTGCTATGCTCAAAGACTCCTCTTTGGTATCTGTCATTGGATTTGAAGAACTCACCAGAAGAGGTCAGCTCATTATTGCACAAACATATGGCTCTTTTGAAATTTGGTCTACTGTAGCGATTTTGTATCTGATTATGACACTAGCAATTTCTCGTGTGGTTGCTTGGTTGGAGAAAAAGTAAAATGGCAGAAGAAAAGAATTTGATTGAAATTAATCATAT
>DJPC01000017.1:0-344 GCA_002439665.1 Dialister sp. UBA6422 | reverse complement strand
AAAGAAAAAGAAGTGGTGGTTATTATTGGACCCTCTGGTTCTGGGAAAAGTACCATGCTTCGCTGCATCAATGGACTAGAAACACCCACCACAGGTACGATTACTTTTGACGGTATGCCTGTGGATGGGGATAAAAATATCAATGAAGTCCGCACAGAAGTAGGCATGGTGTTCCAGCGGTTTAATTTATTTCCCCATATGACGGTGATTCAAAATCTGATGCTTGCTCCTATGAAGGTCAGAAAACTTTCTAAAAAGGAAGCCTATGAAAGAGGAATGGCACTTCTTCAAAAGGTGGGACTAGCGGATAAAGCAGAATGCAAACCGCCCCAGCTCTCTGGTGG
>DJPC01000162.1 GCA_002439665.1 Dialister sp. UBA6422 | reverse complement strand
TCTTACCTCTTCGTGTCAACTCCTTTTTACGTATTTTTTTAAAGATGATGATAGTAACTGGAACGCTTCTCCAATCGATAACGACCTTTGCTATGCAGCAGTGATGGATTCTACTTCTCCTGTTTTTACATATATATAATAATGCTTAGTATAAAAGGTCTGGCAGGTTAATAATTTAATCCGCCAGACCTTTTATATCTTCCTCACTAACCATGTATCCAACATGTCAGCTCTATATACTTAGTACGATAAGTTAGTACGATAAGACCCCTTACTTTATTCTTTATAAATGTCCAAATTCCCAGAGGGTTTCAAGAGGCCAATCTCTATTTTTCCAAAAGCACGCTAAATGTAATTGTTTCTCCTTCGTAGGAGACTGCCATTTTCCCTTTCATCAGTCTTGCCATATCTTTAGCCATAGCTAGACCGATACCGTAACCAGATTTTTGGCTATTGTGAGAAGCATCTCCCCGGTAGAATCGTTCAAAGAATTTATCATAATCCACATCTTTTCCCGCAGCAAATGTATTGGATACAGAAAGGACGGCTCCTTTCCCTTTTTTCTTTGCTACAAGAGAAACGGCGATGGTCCCTTGATCATCACAATATTTAGTCGCATTGTCCAAAAGGATGCTCACGATTTCTCCAAAGAGTTTGCTGTCCACCAATCCATGGACCCCTTCTTCTGCTTGCACCCTCAGTGTTTTCCCTTGGTCCTGGATCATTTGTTTAAATCCATCAGTACTTTTTCTGACCAGCTCCGTCAAAGGGGTGTCTTGGAGTTTGATTTCTTTATCTGCTCCTTCTCCCATTTTAGAAAGCAGCACCATGTCATTGATCAGAAGGGAAAGCCGCCGGACTTGGTTTAAAATATTGGTGGTCCATTCATCTTTTCCGTGGATGAGCTCCATGGCTTCTGCATTGGCAGAAATAATAGCCACCGGCGTTTTCAGTTCATGACTGGCATTGGTGATAAATCTTTTTTGATTTTCCACATTTTGCACAAAAGGACGCATCACTTTTTTACAGAATACGGTCACAATGCATACAAAGAGGACAATACATGCCAATCCAAATAATATAGAGTATTTCAAAAATGCATGGACCACATAGAAATCTCTAGTACAATCCATGATGACCACCAGAAAATCCCCAGCATCATTTTGACTCACATAGTACGCATAACTGGCTCTATCTTTTTTGAAGAATCCTTCCTGCTCTCCTGTTTTGACCGCCGCGACAGCAGCGGATACAGCTTCTTTAGCCGTAAAGGCTACAATATGGTTGACGTTGATCACCTTAGCTGTACCATCGTTATCAAGAAGGACGGAAAAATAGCGAGTTTGATAAACAAATTCTGGGGTATCCTCTGTCCAGTTTCCATCACTGAGCCAGCCTTGAGAAGAAGGCCGCCTTTCTCCTGTGACACTACCTCCATTATCAGAAATATAAGACAAAATGGAGTGTACATCCCGCCTCATCTCGAAATAGAGAAAGCCATTGATCACCCCGAGGGCCACCACCACTATGATACACACCGCCAGCGTGGCTACCAATATGAATTTGCGGTGCAGTTTTTTGATCATATCCATATGTATCTCTCCGATTACCTTTAGATTCATGTTTCACGTGAAACATTTCTCAAAAGTGATGACTCTATCGATTTTTTCTGTGACATAGGTCTGCTATTTCATAAGAAATAAAAGGGGCAGAACTTTCCTATTTTTTATGCTGCCACCTTCATGCCTCATTATTTCCTCACCAATGTATAACTGCCGCCTTGAGTACCTTCAATCATGATATTCCCATGAATCGATTCCAGCTTTTCTTTTAAGAAGGAAATATACATCCATACAATGTCTTTAGATATATCTGGTTCATCATCCCATACATGCCTTAGAATTTCTTGGGTATCCATTTCTTTTCCTTCATGGAGCATGAGAAATTTCATGAGCTTAGTTTCTTTACTGCCTAAACGAATGGCACTGGCAGAGGATAATTCTTGTTCTTCCACGTTAAGAGATACATTGCCCAGTTTTAATTCTTTGGGAGTAAATGCACCAGCACGGCGAGTCATGGAACGAATGCGGGCGAGAAGTTCTCCCATCGCAAACGGTTTGGTCAAGTAGTCATCAGCCCCAGCATCAAGACCGGTGATACGATCATCGATTTCTGCCTTGGCAGTGAGCATAATCACAGGAGTCACATCCCCGCTTTTTCGGATATGTTTCAATACTTCGATCCCATCCATTTTAGGCATCATGATATCTAGCACAATGCAATCATAGCTATCTTGCTGTGCATATTGAAGGGCTTCTTCTCCATCGTAAGCAGCTGTCACTTCATAACCAAAATGGCGAAGCACCGCTACTTCTGCTGAGGATAATGCTTTTTCATCTTCCGCAAGTAGTATTTTCATAGCGTTTCCTTCTCTTTATTTTATACATATATACATAATGGTTGTTGGTTGTTAGTTGTTGGTTGTTAGTTTTGAAGGTATCAAACAACTAACAACTAATAACTAACAACTAGCATCTAGTGATCTGAGCCCCGAATCAGATTCCGGATGGTCTGCATGGAAAGATCGCAAGACGCCAATTCATCAGCGCAGCGTTTCAGCTCTCGGCTAATGAGATCCGCATTTTTTACTTTCTGTTTGTATTTCATTTCATGTTCCAAAGCAGCCCAGGAATCCATGGCGATGGTACGAAGTTGGATTTCCACAAAGAAATGACCAGGATTTCTCCCTTCCGGATCTTCATAAGGAGCTGTGACATCTAAGATCAAATGGTAGCTTCTATATCCATTGGGCTTCACATTTTTAATATAATCTTTTTCTTTTACAATGATTACCCCAGGAATGGCACGAATACGAGCTACATTTTCGTAAATATCATCTACAAAGCGACAAACCATACGAAAACCAATGGCATCTCGCACTTCATAAAAAGCAGATTCTGCAGTAAGCGGCAGTCCTCGCTTTTTCAATTTATCTTCCATGCTACTTTCTGATTTGAGTCGATAGCGAAGATGCTCATAAAGCATGTCTCCTCCATTTTGCTGCTCTTCTTCACAATAGCTTTCCATAGCCTTAGCCAAGTCTTCCATGACAGATTGAAGAGAAGCTTTGTATTTTCCATATATGCTCATAATGACTCCTTAATTCTGACATCTTAACATATGGTCATTATACCATAGATACATGAGTGATTATCCTGCCTTGAAACTTAGAATAGTATATAAGGATATGATGATACATTTTCAAACATATCCATGATCTTGCCAAATAAAAAGGTTATAAAAAGGCTGTGACAAAACAGGAAGTATGTCGTCACACTCTCTTTATAACCTTGCAGTAAACTGTATTTTCTTTATATCAGAAGCATATTCTCTTTGAAATTGTTTCACGTGAAACATATTGAGAACGGATATTATCATGTTTCACGTGAAACATAAAAAGCTTCTCAGTGAGCAAGTGAGCACAGGTAATTTTCCAAAAGCTCAGGCAATTCTTTATTGCTTTCTTGTCCTGGCGCAAGGGGAATAAACTTCAAGCTATAATCCTGGTCTGATTTCCCTGGAACGGCTCTTGGGAAAACAGCCCATACTTCTTTCACAGGACGGCTATCCCGAAGAGATGTGCGTTCATCCATATTTCTATAAAATCTGGTATTCATATCTCGATAGGCATTAAACTGCCGCCTAAGTCCTTCTCCCCTGTTTTCGTCCTGCCAAAGGAAGAGAATATCTCTATATTTGAAGTCCACCACCAAAGAGCCGCAGTAGCAATGTTTTTGGTAGTAATCCAGGCGAAGGTCTGGTCTTCTATGGGCATTATTGGTATAGAGAGGTTCATGTTCCCTATCCGTATCTGCTGAGGCACTGGGTACAAGCCCATCATAGGTGAGATGGATTTCCTCTTCTCCTCGGCTCATTTGGATTTTGGTTCCCGATTCTAAACTAGAGAGACGATATTTCCCTTCTTCTTTGATCACCGTCACGCCATCTTCTAATTCCCAACCTTTTTTGACCAATGCTTTGATAAATTGTAAGCATCCCCACAATTCATAGAGCTTATCAGTTCGTTTCCACTGGAATTGGTAAAAATTGGATATGTCCATACTATTGGATGGATGCTCCATATTTTTGTGGAGCCTATAGAGCACGGAATACCGCGGGTCTCGAAAAACGGCGACCGGTACGATACTAGGCATTTCATTTTTCGTTTCTTCATACCAGGGTGATAAGGTGACCCTACGAATATTACTCCGAATCCGCTGCGCCTGCTTGGCATAGGC
>DJPC01000143.1:4309-5314 GCA_002439665.1 Dialister sp. UBA6422 | reverse complement strand
TAAAAATATTATACTATAGATTTTAAAATTTGAATAGCCAGAGTGAAAAATTTAAAAGGTAAATATTAAATGGTAGAAGCTGGCCTATTGGTTTTCTTTATCTATTGATAGGAAAAGTCTTTTCTATATAGGCGTATATGGCAATAGAGCATGTAGGGTTATAAATTCTTCTTCATTGGTCAGTCATAGATATGATATAATAATATGACATGTTTAATTTATAATTGAGGTGTAACATGACTGACTTGGAAGAAATTAAGAGACGCCGTACATTTGCCATCATCTCTCATCCAGATGCTGGTAAAACGACTCTGACAGAAAAACTTTTGCTTTACGGTGGTGCTATTCATTTGGCTGGCTCTGTCAAAGCTAGAAAAACGGCACGATATGCGGTATCTGACTGGATGGAAATCGAAAAACAGCGTGGTATTTCTGTGACCAGTTCGGTGCTGCAGTTTGATTATCAGGGATGCCGTATTAATATTTTGGATACCCCAGGGCATGCGGATTTCTCTGAAGATACCTATCGTACTTTGATGGCTGTGGATTCGGCTGTCATGGTTATTGACGTAGCCAAAGGGGTAGAAGCGCAGACAAAGAAATTATTCAAAGTTTGCTCTGATCGTGGGATTCCGATTTTTACTTTTGTGAATAAAATCGACCACTTTGGCAAAAATCCATTTGATTTGATGGCTGATATTGAAGATGTACTGGGTATTCGCTCTTGTCCTATGAATTGGCCTATTGGGGTCAATGGAGACTATACCGGCATTTATGATAGAGAAACAGAGATGTGTCATCTCTTCATCAAGGACAATGCCCATGGGGTCAAAAAACTGGAAGTCATTTCTGGGAAAATGGATGATGAAGCCATTGTGTCCCATTTGACACCGGAAATTATTCAGTCCTTGAAAGATGATTTGGAACTCTTGGATGAAGCCGGGGATCCTTTTGATGCGGATAAAGTGGCTCGCGGAGAATTGACACCTATGTTCTTTGGCTCAG
>DJPC01000143.1:0-4288 GCA_002439665.1 Dialister sp. UBA6422 | reverse complement strand
GCTCTGCAATGACCAATTTTGGTGTACAGCCATTCCTTGAAAAATATTTGCAGCTGGCACCGCCTCCGGAACCTAGAAAAACCTTAGAAGGCATGATTGAACCAGAAAATCCCCATTTTTCCGGCTTTGTTTTCAAAATTCAGGCCAATATGGATCCCAAGCATCATGACCGCGTGGCATTTATGCGTATTTGCTCTGGGGTGTTTGAAAAGGGAGCCAATGTACTTCATAGACAGACAGGAAAGATGCTTCGTTTGTCTCAGCCTCAGCAGTTCTTAGCGACGGAAAGACAGACGGTAGAAAAAGCATATCCAGGAGATATTGTTGGTATTTTTGATACCGGTGAGCTTGGTGTAGGAGATACGGTTTGTGATAAGAAATATCCTGTCACATTTATTGATTTCCCTGTATTCCCACCGGAACTTTTTGCTCGTATTTCTCCTGTGAGCAGTATGAAGAGAAAGCAATTCTTAAATGGGGTAGGACAGCTGGCACAGGAAGGGGCTATCCAGGTCTATACCCAGCCTTACGTGATGGAGTCTTTCATTATCGGCGCAGTGGGTCAGTTACAGTTTGAAGTCATGAAGTATCGTTTGGAAAATGAATACAATGTGACTGTAAATCTTGAACCTTTAGGATATACAGCGGCTCGCTGGACAAAGGGAGATATTCCGCCGGAAGAATTGACAGGCATTGATAATGCTATGGTGGTGTATGATAGAAAGAAACGCCCTGTTTATTTGCTTCCCAATGCTTGGCAGGCAGGTTGGCTGGCACAGAGAAATCCAAAGGTTGCCTTTTTGGAAAGTCCGCCTCTTGGGGTAGCCGATTTAGAAGAAAAGTGATTGGATTCTTTCCTTTTGGTCAGTTTAGAAGAGTAAGTGATGATGCGAGATGATTTGGCATCATCACTTTTTTTGTCTATTCATTAAAGTAGTCCTGAAATTTATATTTCTGGTACAAAAAAATATAGTTACAATCTAATAGAAAATGATATAATGAAAAATAATTATTTTTAAAAGTTCCCATGGGATGCAACAATCCAAGAAATCCGTGAGATAGGAAAGGGGTAAATCCATGGCTAGAAGAAAAGGCTTAAAGCAGTGGGATGAGATCACTGTGGATGGGTGGATGGAGCTCATAGGAAATACAACCGTCATGAGTAAGCTGATGATTCAAATTTTTTCCAGATTGTATCATTCGCCAGATTATATGGATAATGCCAAAAATATAGCCGATGCGCTGCACATGGAATACAGAGCACTCAATGCAGGCGTCGGCTGGGCAGGAAATAAAATCAAAGAAATGTATGAGGCAGGCAAGCTTTCCACCTATCATAGCTATGAAAAGATATCCTATCAAGGGAATGACCATGGTGATAGCCAGGAATTTACCTTACAAGAAACACCTAAGATAGAAACACTAAGGTCTCCTTGGGAATATGTCTTTGATGGAGCTGAAGGGGATGGGGGCATTTATTTCTGGATATTAAAACCAGAAGCAGTGAAAGCTTATCGGGAAATCATAGAAGCTGATCTAGGACACGCTGAGACGATACGTCAGATTTTAGGAGAGGATGAAACTGCCTTTGGCATGGAAGGTAATTTATTTTCTGAAAATCCGGAGACGACGGTGGAAAAAATCCGTCACCTGATGGATAAAGAAGAGGAATTTCAAAGAAAATCTTTACCTGCCCATCCCTGCTGCATGGTGTGTGGCGTAGAACGAATGTCTCTTTTACATGCGGTTCCTTATGGCATGAAGGGGAAAGAGCAGAAGGGCCTTCTTTTTTGTCCCACCCATGGGGCTTTATTTGCAGCCCATTTGATTTCATTTAATAATCGAGGGATCCTACTTATTTCTAAAAAATTACAAGAAAAAGATAAAAAGGCTTTAGGAATTACAGAGGGCATGGTAGCTAAAGACTCTTTTAGCCATCGACGCATGTCCACTCATCGTAAGATTTTTGACCAGGAAGAGAGGAAATTGAAATGATTTTATCCGGTAAGGAAATTGTGAGACATATGGGGCAAGAAATTGTGATAGACCCTTTTGATCCCCAAAAAGTCAATCCCAATAGTTATAATCTGACCCTGGCTGATGAGCTGATGGTGTATGATACCCATGAATTGGATATGAAAAAGAAAAACACCGGTCATTTACTTCGCATTCCCAAAGAGGGCATTGTCCTTCAACCGAATAAACTCTATTTAGGAAGAACGCATGAATATACAAAAACGAAATGTTTTGTCCCCATGCTAGAAGGCCGTTCTTCTATTGGGAGATTGGGCCTTTTCATCCATGTCACTGCTGGATTTGGTGATGTGGGGTTCTCTGGCTACTGGACGCTGGAAATGTTTTGTGTACAACCTATTCGCATTTATGCAGGGGTCGAAATCTGCCAGATTTATTTCCATACAGTTTTGGGGGAAGCCGATAAGTACGATAGTGGCAAATATCAAAATAATAAAGGAATTCAGCCTAGCCTACTTTACAAAGACTTTGAAAAGTAGTATGATATTTACAACTTAATAGCACATGGAGCGAAGAAGCTGCAGCTGACGTAAGAAATTTTTTCATGCGTCTAGCTGCTTTTTTGTTTCTTCTCCATGATGCAAAAGGGCTTGTACTGTTTTCATATACTTGCGTTTATTTGAATAATCATTCATTTAAGAGACATGGATACCGTCAAGCATCACATGTTTTGGAAAGCAAAAATACAGCTTACAAGAAGCTGCTTTCCATGGGGAGACCGGGAGGTAGAGTAGTATGAAAAAAACACTGAAAAAAATGATCATGGCAGGTGCTCTTTGCATGGCAGGAGCTGCACTCATAGCAGGTTGCGGTAGTGATGGCGGCAGTGCTAGTGGTGGAAAACAGTTCTTAAATATTGCTACCGGTGGTACCGCAGGGACCTATTATCCATTGGGCGGTGCTTTGGCAGAACTTTTAAACCAGAACATTAAAGGCATGAATGCTTCTGCCCAGTCTACTGGCGCATCGGTTGCTAATGTCAATATGCTAAAAGATGGTTCTGTTGACCTGGCATTCATTCAGAACGATATTGCTTACTATGCAGCCAACGGCAAAGAAATGTTTAAAGACAACAAGATGGAAAACCTCCGCGGTATTGCAGCACTGTACCCAGAAACCGTACAGTTTGTTACTACCCAGGATAAAGGTATCAAATCCATTGCCGATTTGAAGGGCAAAAAGGTAGCTGTGGGTGCTTCCGGTTCTGGTGCAGAAGCCAATGCGCGCCAAATCCTTGGGGCCTATGGTATCACTTATGATGATATCGATGTACAGTATCTGTCCTTTGGCGAGGCTGCTGATGCTTTGAAAGATGGTAACGTCGATGTAGGCGTAGTAGTAGCAGGTTTCCCAACCGCTGCTATCCAGGACCTGGCTGCTAATAAATCGGCTGCTATCGTCAATATTGATGCAGAACATGCAGACAAATTAATTAAACAGTATCCATACTTCACTAAGATCACTGTACCGAAGGGCACCTATCCTGGACAGGAAGAAGATGTGAATACTGTAGCTGTTAAATGCGTCATTGTCACCACGGATAAACTTTCTGATGATTTGGGTGAACAGATCGTCAAGGCTATCTATGAACACTTAGATCGCATGAAAGCAGCTCACGCTGTAGGTAAGTACATCACCAAAGATACAGCACTGGAAGGTATGTCTATCAAGATGAACCCAGGGGCTGAAAAATATCTGAAATCTAAATAATTAGGATGATTGGTGGAATAGTAACTTGTGACTAGTGACTAGAATTTTTACCAGTCACCAGTCACGAGTCACCAGTCACTAATAAGAATAAGTATATACTTCTCGCACTTACAGACTCTGTAAACTCGATTTTCGCTCTTACAGAACCTGTAAGAACAAAATTTTTCAAAACGCTTGATTTCTTGGTGTTTATCGTGTATGATGATGTCAAGGCAAGGGTCAGAAGACCATAGCGCACGGCGCCGATCAAAAAACGCTATGGGGATACGACCGGTATGTTGCCCACGGATGACGAATCCATAAGAGCTCCGGCTGGACACAGCCGCTCAACCGGGTGAAGTTTCTCACCTTCACTGATGTAAACTAAATAGAGAGTTGGCAAGTTCCGCAAGGAATTTGATCCTGACGCAGGCGAGGTAAATCCCGCAGCGAAAACAAAGAGAACTGACACTGGTTAAGTGTGCGCAGTCAGTGATAGTCTCTCCCCTGTTTTTGCTGTGGGATTTTTATTTGCTGGTGACTGGTGACGGGGAACTAGTAGCTG
>DJPC01000006.1:4029-10888 GCA_002439665.1 Dialister sp. UBA6422 | reverse complement strand
CTGGAAGCCCCGGAAATGGATCCGATGGAGCAGGCGGCATAGGTGCTGGAGCGGGTTGCGGTTTTTGGGGCATAGATGGTTGGCTCATCGGGGGGACGATTTCCACAGAAATGTGCTTTCCCGATAAATCAAAAATGATTTTTTCTAAATTGTCTTTATATACGTTTTCAATCCAGCGCACCAGATAGGGGCGTTTGGGTGAAATCGTAAGTGTCGTATCAGACATAGAAAGGGGAAATACTTCATAGGAAAACATCTGGTAATATTGGTGATCATGCTGGTCTATGTATTCCAGTATTTGATCCCAAAGTTGAAAAAAGTCCATACAATAAACTCCCTTGCTTGTGAGTATGTGATTTACTTTGTGAATAACTGTGAATCACGGTGAATAGGTTTTTGTGTATAAGTACCAGAGCTTCGATGCATTCTATCCATTTTACATTTTTTGCGATCTGTGTATAAGTGGATAACCTTGTGAATAACTGTATTTTACCATGGTTTTTTCTATCTGTACATTCACAAGATGTGGGATATTTTTTGATCTTTACTATACAAGAAGTGGTAGATGTGAAAAAGTGGGGTTATGCTGCGTGTTAGGATGATAGGCGATACCTTTAGATATGGTGCTGCTACCCGTTCATTTATTTTTCTTTTATTCTTATGAATAGAGATCCATTTTTACCACATGACCATAACCACCATCTATGATATAGGTGTTATGGCAAGTAAGGACATCTTTCATAGGCTCTTGCCAGTGATTACTTCTTTTTATGGGCGTCTCATCAACCATAAAGCTAGAGTAGAAAAAAATCTCCAATAATGGTACTATAGGGACATTGTTGGGTATGGAAAGGACAAAGCAATGAAAAGACCACAAAAAGTGACCAAAGAAACACGGCTTAATCAATATGCCAGAAAGATGTATGGAAAAGAAAAAATAGAGAGAAATTGNNAAATTGGGAAATCGATGATACCAGTACCCCTGCCACTAGCGGTCTTTCTAGCAAAAAAGGAGCTAAGAAGAAAATTCGTACCCATTTGAATCGGAAATTGCGTCATAACCCCAAAATGCAGGACATTGCTAGTGGAGGCGCTTACCGAAAGGAAACTGGTTTTAAAGAATAACATGTGTATAGCAAATATAGCGGTGCTTCCCGAAGAAAGCACCGCTATATTATTATAAGTATAAAAGAAAAGAACATCCAATATGTTTTATTCATGGGATTTGGACAAAAAAATCATTTGACATGGCTCATCTCTATTTTTTTATAGAAAGGAATGTTTCACGTGAAACAAAGTGGAAAAAAGAAATATTATGTCGTTAAGCGTGGAAAACAACCAGGCGTATATTATAATTGGCCGGATTGCCAAAAACAGGTACAAGGCTTTGCGGGAGCGGTATTCAAAGGTTTTGTCACCAAAGAAGAGGCAGAAGCCTGGTATGGGAAATCTATTGTAGAGGCACCGAAAGAAAGGCCTCCTGTCTCTTGTGGGACCGGGATTTCTATCGCTGATGCAGAAAAGATCTATCCACCCCATATGAAACCCATGAATGATAGCATTTTATCCTATGATGGGATTCAGATGCGTATGGTACTTCCAGAAACAGTGGTAGTTTTTACCGATGGTTCCTGTTTGGTCAATCCCAATGGTCCTGGTGGCTTTGCCGCGGTGTTTCTAAATGAAGAAGGAAATCAGGAACTTTTGCGTGTCACCGGCGGGGAACCTTCTTCTACCAATAACCGCATGGAACTTCGTGCGGCCTATGAAGCACTGAAGGTACTTCATGATGGCGTTTCTCGTCGTATTGTGTTTCACACTGACAGCAAGTATCTCCAGCGGGCATTCATGAACCATTGGATTGATAAATGGAAACGAAATGGATGGAAAACTTCGCAGGGTACATCGGTTTTAAACAAAGATCTGTGGATGGGACTTTTATCGCTTATGGAAAAGCATCATATCACTTTTGAATGGGTCAAAGGCCATGTGGGGACCAAGTACAATGAAATTTGCGATCAACTGGCGAAAAAAGAGGCTTTTCGATTTAAAAGGTAGGTCATGATTTTCTCATTCTATTTTTTATAGAATAGTAGGCATCAAAAAAGACAAGGTAAGCCATAACTCTAGAAAGGGTAGATAATAGCTGGGGCTTATCTTGTCTTTTAATATGGATAGAAATCATGCAAGTATAACGGTATCTATAGGAAAATGAGACACGAAAAAAGCACGATACAGTACTGTATCGTGCTTTTAGCTTGGTGACCCAAGAGAGATTCGAACTCCCGACACCTTGATTCGTAGTCAAGTGCTCTATCCAGCTGAGCTATTGGGCCATGTGGCAGGGGCAGAGGGACTCAAACCCCCAACCTACGGTTTTGGAGACCGTTGCTCTATCAATTGCGCTATGCCCCTATGGGTTTGTTGATGGAAGTCTTCATCCATGTGACTTGTATATAATAACAGAGGATTCTAAAATTTGCAACCCCTTTTTTGTAAATTTTTGCAAAAAGTTCATGGTTAGGATGAATTCATGGTCCATGATATAATAATCATATCATAAACGTATCTCTAAATGGTGAATCTAAGATTCTTGATAAAAGTAGAGAGGTGAATGGCTATGGAAGAAATTCGTATGGCATCAGCGGATATGGCCTTGCGGAAAGTGATGCATGCCGCTGCTAGAGAAGGGGCCAGTGATATTCACCTGGAACCAGAAGAACAGGGCATACGGATACGCTTCCGGCAAGATGGAAAATTAATCCATCGCTATGAGGCACCTTCTGCTTTGGCCCAGGGGCTTTCGGTACGAGCGAAAGTGCTGGGACGGATGAATGTAGGAGAAAATCGATTGCCCCAAGATGGAAGTTATACAGAAGTGATAGACGGGACTTCTTATGATTTTCGTATATCCATTTTACCTTCTATGTATGGAGAAACCATTGTGATTCGTGTCTTATCCGGACGGGTCGATTTTATTGAAAATAATGAGCTAGGAATGCTTCCTAGGGAGAAAAAACTTTTTCAAGAAGCACTTAGTAAAAAGCAAGGATTGATCTTAACCACCGGTCCTACTGGTAGCGGGAAGACGTCTACTTTGTATACCGCCTTGAAATTACTGAATCAAGAAGCAGTCAATATCATATCTATTGAAGACCCTGTGGAATATCGGATTCCTGGTATCACACAAATCCAGGTCAATGAAAAGGCAGGCATGACTTTTGGAAGAGGGCTTCGAGCGCTGGTTCGTCAGGATCCAGATATTGTCATGATTGGAGAAATCAGAGATGAAGAAACGGCAGAAATTGCTATTCACGCAGCACTGACAGGACATTTGGTACTCTCTACCCTCCATACCAATGGCGCTGCTTCTGCTCCGCTTCGTCTTATCGATATGGGGATAGAACCCTATCTTTTAGCGGCATCCCTTTCTTTAGTGATGGCCCAGCGGTTAGCTAGGACATTATGTCCTAGCTGCAAAACGAAGAAGATCGTTACAGATAGCATGTGCCGTCAATATGGGATTCCTTTTTCCTATATAGGCAAAGAAGTCTATGAAGCACCGGGATGCACATCTTGTCAGGACAAGGGAACGAAAGGGCGCACAGGAGTCTTTGAAATGATTCCATTTGGTAAGCCAGAGCGAGAATTACTTCGTCATGATTTTTCAGTGGATCGTTTGCAGGAACGAATGAAACAGCAAGGCTATGCTACGATGGCAGAGTCAGCTTTGGCTATGATGGAAGAGGGAATTCTTTCACCTGGGGAAGCTATGCAGATTGCAGCAGGGGAGGCATCTTATGGATATTGAAAAATTAATAGCCGCGTATCCTTCTATGACAGATATTCATCTCACCGAAGATCAGCCAGTCACCATCCGGGTGTATGGAGAATTGAAAGTGCTCAAAGAATATCCCCAAGAGACATGGTTTGATGAATTTTTTCATTCTTATTTATCGGAGGATAAAAAGAAACAGTTTGCCCAAGAAGGCGCCTGCGATAGTTCTTTTAGTGTCGGAGCCATTCGCTGCCGGCTTCATTTGTATCAAAGTGGCGGAAAAAAGGTAGGAGCTATTCGTATTTTGCCAGAGCTATCTTCTGTATGTGACGATCCTGACCAGGGATGGATGGATAAGATTGCCCATTTAGACCATGGATTAGTTCTTATCACCGGACCTTCAGGAAGTGGGAAAAGTACTACCATGGCACGGATTTTGCAGCAAATCAGTGAAAAAAGAGCGTTACATGTGATTACCTTAGAAGACCCGATAGAATACGTGATTCCTTCTGGTAAATCGTTGGTTCATCAAAGAGAGATTGGAAATGATGTATCAGATTTCCCCAGGGGGATTCGAGAAGCGCTGCGAGAAGATCCGGATGTGATTGCGGTGGGTGAAATGCGAGATGCTGAAACCATAGGAGCTGCTTTGACTGCAGCAGAAACAGGTCATCTGGTTCTTGGGACTTTGCATACCACCAGTGCCAAAGATGCTGTGGGACGTATTATTCATGGCTTTTCTATGGATAGGGAGAGGGAAATCAGGCAACTCCTTTCTACCAATCTGTATGGAATAGCTGCCCAAAAGCTGTATCGCAGCGGGAAAAACACATTTCTTCTTCGAGAAATTTTGACCAATGTAGCGGCGATTTCCCACTTGATTCGAGAAGGGAAGGAAGAACAGATCCCATCTTATATGGAAATGGGGCTCCACCATATGCGGACCATGAAGCAAGCTGCCTATGGGCTCAAGGGAATCAGTGAAAGAGAACGGGATAAACTATTAAAAACCCTATGGTAATGCAAGACCTACATAACTATTCTTTTTCAAATGTTTCACGTGAAACATTTTGAAAACTATTTTCAAATAAAGATGCAGGTGTCCTATGAAACGATTCTGCTATGTGGCCTATGATGAAGAGGGAAAGCGGCAAGAAGGAGAATTGGTATTTCGATCTAAAGAAGAGGCGTTGCAGGAGGTTTATGATCGAGAGTGGCACTTGGTTAAGCTGGAAGAAAAAATAGAGGGAAAGTCTTATCGTTTTTGGGATGTGCCTTTTCATAGCCGCAGGAAATGGATCCTATTGGCCACAGAATGGGCATCTTTGCTGGAAGCAGGACTTACGGTGACAGAGAGCTTGCATCTCATAGAGAATCATTGGAGTCCTAAGGAGAAAAAAGGACTGGCACAAATCAGGCATCAGATTGCGACAGGGCATACCGTATGGGACAGTTTTCTAGCCAGTGGTTACTTTCCACCATTTTTTATTTCCCTACTCCAAGTGGGTGAAATGACAGGTACCCTCCCTAGAGAACTCATGCGGATTGCTTCCTATTATGAAAAAGAAGATGCTTTTGTGAGAAAGATCGTAAGTACATTGGCCTATCCTTTACTTGTGTTCCTTTTTGCTATGGTCGTATTGGTGACCATATTGACTTTTGTGCTGCCTTCTTTTGAACTGCTTTTTGAAACGTTGCAAATTGATTTACCAGCTGGAGCGCATCTGGCTTTGGAAGTGGGACTTTTTCTAAAGAAGTGGGGATTTGAGTTATCCATCCTATTTTTCGTATCTTTGCTTATGGGAGGTCTATGGGCACAAACAAAAAAGGGAAAACGATATCTTTCCTATATGCTCTATCACCGCTTATTTTATAGGCGCATCTTATTATCCAGGTTCTGCTTGACCATGGCAGCTTTTTTAGAAAGCGGAAAGCCTATATCTGAATCCTTGGCTGATACAGAGAAGATGATAGGAAATGAAAAAGCGGCCCAGGCCATTCGGTTTGTGAAAGAAGAAGTACAGAAGGGAAATCCACTGGCAGCATCTCTTTCTAAAAGTGGATTTTCTATGTCTATTGTGACAGAACTTTGTGAAGTGGGCATGGATAGCGGAGAGCTTCCCCAATTTTTATCCAAAGCAGCTTATTTTTTAAATGATGAAACAGAGAGAAAATTGCATCGCTTTCAGATGTTATTAGAGCCTTGTTTATTACTCTTCGTGGGAGCTATCACGGCATTGGTTTTATTCTCTGTCATGCTTCCTGTCTTTCAGGCGGCAGGTAAAGCTTTTTAAAATACCTCATTTAGAGGAATTAGATGTGATTCATAGGATATGGAAAAATGTTTCACGTGAAACATTTTGAGAACAACACTCAAGAAAGGAATATATCATGACGGAAGCTGTCATTTTTGATATGGATGGAACCCTATTTGATACGGAAACTATTTTTCAGAAAGAATGGAATGCCATTGCGAAAGAAAGAGGCATTGTGCTCCCGCCTCCATTTAAATATGAAATTTGTGGTACCAGTGGAGATCGAATGAATCGAGTCATTGAAACGTACTATCAAGTGAAAGATGGAGAAAGTATCCAACAGGAATGTAAAAAAAGAGTGGCTGCATTTTTAGCAAAGAAGGTGCCCCTAAGACCAGGTTGTGAGGAAATTTTAGATCATTTACAAAGGAAACACATTCCTATGGCCATAGGGAGCAGCTGCAACAAGGAATTGATTGAAAGCAATTTAAAAGTCAGCGGATTTTCCTCTTATTTTCAAGTCATCGTGAGCGGGGATGAAATCGAACATGGAAAACCTGCTCCAGATATCTTTCTACTAGCAGCAGAAAAACTTCATATGAAACCAGACCATTGCTATGTGGTAGAGGATAGTCCCAATGGTATTTTAGCAGCCCATAGAGCAGGGATGAAACCGATTCTAGTACCTGATCTCATGCCTGTCACAGAAGATATAAAGTCCATCTGTTATCGTATTTTTAAAACCTTGGATGAAGCCATCGGGGTATTATAATTGGGCGTGAAAATGCGAAATTCATAGAGCCATGTTTCACGTGAAACATGGCTC
>DJPC01000006.1:3677-4015 GCA_002439665.1 Dialister sp. UBA6422 | reverse complement strand
GACATCACATATGGTCAGTTAATATATAGAGAAATAGGGACACTTCTCATGGGGTGTTCTCTTTTTATCATTTTTTATGTTTTAATTTTTCAAATATATGGCTATCCGTGCTGGCCTCTCATTTGAAATTTCTAGTGACTTTACCATAAGGAGAATATGATGAAATCAACTGATATACCTCAAATCATTGCGAAAGAATTATCTGTTCGTCCCCATCAAGTTGAAAAAACAATCGAATTATTGGACGGGGGCAATACGGTACCTTTTATTGCCAGGTATCGTAAAGAAATGACAGGTTCACTTTTAGATGGTGAGATTCGTACCATTGAAGAACGGCT
>DJPC01000006.1:0-3633 GCA_002439665.1 Dialister sp. UBA6422 | reverse complement strand
ACGGCAGGAAGAAATTCTTGGGAAAATTGCGGAGCAGGGAAAATTAACTAAAGAGCTCAAGACACAGATTGAAAAAGCACAGAAGCTGCAGGAGCTAGAAGACATATATCTTCCCTACAAACAAAAGAGGGCGACCAAGGCATCCAAAGCTAGAGAAAAAGGGCTGGAACCACTAGCTAAGGCTATGATGGAACAAAAGGAAAAGAAAGGAAGCATTCTTTCTTTGGCGCGATCTTTTGTGAATGAGGAAAAAGGAGTCCATAGTATAGAGGAAGCGCTAGAAGGTGCCAAAGATATTTGTGCAGAAACGATCATGGAAGACCCAGAACTAAAAAAACACATGAGAGAGATCATTTGGAAGCGGGCCCGTCTAGACACAGAGCTGGTCAAAGATCAAGAAGGGGCAGAACGATTCCAAATGTATGATGGCCGGAGCGAACTGGTATGCCGCATGCCTTCTCATCGTATTCTGGCGGTAGACAGGGGCGAAAAATTGGGGTGTCTTAAAGTGCATGTGAATTTTGATGGAGAAGAAGCAATAGAAAAAATTTTCCACCAAATCTATAAAGGGCCCTCTATTTTTAAGGGTGCCCTCCATGAAGCCGTAGAAGATGGATATAAACGATTGCTATTTCCTGCTTTGGAACGAGAAGTCAGAAATCGTCTCACCGAAGAGGCAGAAAAACAGGCCATTCATATTTTTGGCGTCAATTTGAAACAGCTCCTATTGCAGCCGCCGCTGGCGGGGTATACAGTTATGGGACTAGACCCTGGTTATCGCACGGGATGCAAAATGGCAGTGGTAGATCCCACCGGCCGTGTCATTGACCATGGGGTATTACAGGTCACCAAAAGTGAAGAAGAAAAATTATCTGCAGAAAAGAAAGTGATGTCGCTGATTCGAAAGCACCATGTGACGCTTCTTTCTATTGGTAATGGTACAGCCTCTTATGAAACAGAACAATTTGCCGCAAAGCTTATTCAGAAATATCATTTACAAGATGTGCATTACCTGATTACCAGCGAAGCAGGCGCTTCTGTATATTCCGCATCTCAATTGGCCCAGGAAGAATTGCCCCAATATGATGTGACCATTCGCGGTGCTGTTTCTATTGCCAGAAGAGTACAGGATGCCTTGGCAGAACTTGTTAAAATCGATCCCAAAGCCATCGGAGTGGGTCAGTATCAGCACGATGTGAATCAAAAAGAATTGGCAAAAGCGCTAGATGCTGTGATTGAGACCGTGGTCAACCATGTGGGAGTAGATCTCAATACGGCTAGCCCGTCTCTCTTATCCCACATCGCTGGGGTGAGCAGCGCAGTGGCTAAAAATATTGTGGCCTACCGGGATGCCCATGGACAGTTTACTAGTCGAAGGGAACTTCTTAAAGTAGCACGTTTAGGACCGGCTGCCTTTACCCAGTGCGCAGGATTCCTTCGTATCCGTGGCGGGAAAACACCTTTTGATAATACATCTATCCATCCCGAATCTTATGATTTGGCCAAACAAATTTTGTCCCGTTTCGGAATGACAGAAGCAGATTTGGAAAACAAATCTGCCCTGGAACATTTCTCAGTGAAGCGTCCTTTAGTGGATGAAAAGAAATTGGCGGAAGACCTTCATGCAGGACTTCCTACCATTCATGATATTTTAGATGCGCTGACAAGTCCTGGACGAGATCCCCGAAGCGACCTGCCTCTTCCTATGACCCGACAAAGCCTCACTGATTTGTCAGAACTTAAGGTGGGGACGGTGCTGAAAGGAACGGTGAGAAATATAACTGATTTCGGCGCTTTTGTAGATATTGGTCTTCATGATGATGGATTGGTTCACATCTCTGAAATGGGAGAAAAGCGGGTGAAACATCCAACCGATGTTGTTTCTGTAGGAGACATGATCAATGTGATGGTGATCAGTGTGGATGAAAAACGTGGACGCATTGGACTTTCCATGAAACGGGTAAAAAAAGAGTAGAGGCAGGTTTCATGGAAAATATAAAAGGCAGTGAGAAATGAGGAGCGGTGGAAGTCGTGCTGTTATGGCTTGATTAACATTGGTAGTTATATCGCTGATGTAATCTCCTCTGCCTTCAGCACCTCCCCAAAGGGGGGGATAAATAAGGAGTAAACTTATTTACGCACAAAATTTGGAAGTGCTCCCATCTCTTTTTATATCCATGTTGTTACGTTAAGGATTTGAGTTAGCTAGTATGATTTCGCTGGAGAGTCCAGGTTGCTCACGCTCCTCGAATGGGTAAAGATAGAAATTAGCCTTATCATCTCATTCGGGAAACATGAGAAGCTTGAGAAATTTGAGCCACCTGAGAAGCTTTGACTCGAAAGAAATCATCCCATATTTTGCTTAACTTAATGACATTACAGCCTGTTATATATTCCTTCTTGGCTCCGATGGATATCATGTTTCCCGCGAAACATGACATAAACTCTATGCAAACAATTTTCATCATGCTATAATACAAAGCACAATCCAATTGGGAGTCCAAAGCCGGACGGAAATAGCGAAAGCTGTTTTCGCCCGGCTTTTTGTGTAGGCGAGACAGGTTGCTCAGGCAACTCAAGTGGCTCAGGTTTCTCAGGCTATAGTGATGAATACGGTACAAGTCACCATGACCTGAGAAACTTTAGAAACTTGAGTGACCTGAGCAACCTGTTCAAAGGAGAAAGGACTATGAAGAAGTGGAGAGATTTACCGAAGCCGCAGGGGCTTTATGATCCCCGGAATGAACATGATGCATGTGGGATTGGGTTTGTGGCCCATATCAAAGGGAAGCGGTCTTATAGCATCGTCGATGATGCGCTGAAGATTCTGGAAAATTTGAAGCATCGCGGCGGGGAAGGAGCGGACCAGAAGAGTGGTGATGGAGCTGGCATTTTGACCCAGATTCCTCATGATTTCTTCCGCCGGGAATGTGAAGTCTTGGGATTTCATTTGCCGCCGGAAGGGGAATATGGGGTGGGCATGATTTTTGCCCATCGCTATGAAGCGTTTCGTAAGAAACAGATGGCTCTCTTTGAAGAAATAGTGAAAGAAGAAGGACAGACCGTGCTTGGATGGAGAGAGGTGCCGATTGACGAAAGTCTTATCGGAGAAGCGGCTCGTTCCATTCGCCCTCGTTTCTTGCAGGTATTTATTGGGAAAAATCCAGCCATTAAAGATCGGATGGATTTTGAACGGAAGTTGTACATCATTCGCCGTTTGGCAGAAAAGAAAATCATTCCTCTCTCCGAAGGGATGGGCACTGATTTCTATATTGCTAGCCTGTCGTCTCATACCATTGTGTACAAAGGGATGCTGACGTCTTTGCAGCTCCGCCATTTCTACTTGGATTTGTCGGACTTGGATTTCAAAACCGCTATGGCTATGGTGCATTCTCGGTTTTCTACCAATACCTTTCCTAGTTGGGCCCGGGCCCATCCGAATCGCTACATTGTCCACAATGGGGAAATCAATACCATTCGAGGAAATATCAATTGGCTGAATGCCCGGGAGAGCAAATCTCGTCCGTCGGACTATCCGGAACTGGCGAAGGTATTTCCTGTGGTGGATGACACCGGCAGCGATTCGGCCATGTTTGATAACTGCTTGGAATACATCCATATGGCGGGCCACTC
>DJPC01000040.1 GCA_002439665.1 Dialister sp. UBA6422 | reverse complement strand
TTTTCCAGTTCGCTTCTGATGTAGTCTCCTTTGGCTTTCACATCAGCAAGAAGTGCATCGTCGATTTCTGAAAGGATGGAGAGGGCACCGGCGCAGGCGATAGGATTGCCGCCGAAGGTGGATCCGTGGGTGCCGTAGGTGAATACATTTTCTGTTTTTTCATTAAACATAGTAGCACCGATAGGAAGGCCGCCGCCTAAGCCTTTGGCAGTGGAGACGATATCTGGCTTTACATCGTAATTCATATAACCATAGAGTTTTCCTGTACGGCCATTACCGGTCTGCACTTCATCGACCACAAGGAGAATGTCATGTTCTTTGGCGTACTTGGCGACCCCTTCAAAGAATTCTTTGGTGAGAGGATGGACGCCGCCTTCCCCTTGGATGGGTTCCATCATGACGGCGCAGATGTTTTTATTTCCTTCGCACAGTTTGATGAAAGCATCTAAGTCGTTGGCAGGGGTATAGAGGAAGCCTTCGGTGAGTGGGAAGAAATTCTGGTGGAATACATCCTGCCCGGTAGCGGCCAAGGTGGTGATGGTACGACCATGGAAGCCGTTGATTAAGGTGACGATCACATTTCTGTCTTTTCCATATTTGTCAATGGAGTATTTGCGAGCTCCTTTAATGGCACATTCGTTGGCTTCGGCACCGGAATTGGAGAAGAATACTTTCTTCATGCCTGTTTTTTGAGAGAGAAGCTGGGCCAGTTTGGCATCTGGCTGGGTATAGAAGAGATTGGATACATGGTTTAAGGTGTGGAGCTGTTTGGTGACAGCTTCCATCCAAGGCTTGTGGGCAATACCAAAAATGTCGACACCGATACCGCTTCCCAGGTCAATGTATTCTTTGCCTTTGTCATCTTTTAAAATAGATCCATTTCCTTCTACAAAACAAATGGGATACCGGTTGTAAGCGTGAACGACATATTCTTTATCTAGTTCGATGGTATTCATAGGTGTGGCTCCTTTTAGTAAATTATGGTATATATGGTGACTGGTGACTAGGGACTAGGGATTGGGCCCAGTCACTCATTTATTATTTCACAAACATCGTGCCTAGCCCTTCATCGGTGAGAAGTTCGATAAGGAGGGCATGGGGGACTTCGCCATTGATGATGAAGACTTTTTGTACCCCATCTTTGAGACCATCAGTGCAGGCATCTACTTTGGGAAGCATGCCGCCGGAGATGGTGCCATCTTTTTTCAAAGATTCTACTTCTGCCATGGTGAGTTTGGTATAGAGGGTTTCTGGCTTTTTCGGATCTGCCATGACGCCTTCGATGTTACTCATGAATACCAAACATTCAGCGTGGAGAGCGGCTGCGATTTTTGTGGCTGCGGTGTCAGCATTGATGTTGTGAGGCTGTCCTTTTTTATCTATTCCTACGGAGGAAATGACAGGGATATAGCCGCCTGCTAAGAGATTTTCTATGATAGTGGTATCAATGTGGTCGATCTCACCTACGAGGCCTAGCTTTTCATCTTTGGTATGGACTTCAATGAATTTACCGTCAATGCCGCAAAGTCCTACGGCTTTGCCACCCAGGGCGGTGAGGTCAGCTACCAGGCCTTTATTGACTTTGCCGGCTAGTACCATTTGTACCACTTCCATGGTATCTTTATCGGTGACACGAAGTCCATTTTCGAAGTGAGACTGGATATTGAGTTTATCTAGCATAGAATTGATGTCTGGGCCGCCGCCATGGACGAGGATGACATTGACACCGATGAGACGGAGGAGGAGGATATCTTCCATGACATTTTTCTTCAGTACTGGATCGGTCATGGCATTTCCGCCATATTTCGCAACGATGCATTTACCGGTGTATTCTTTGATATATGGGATGGCTTGGCTTAATATTTCAGCCCGGATAGCGTTTGTGGTATTCATAGGATTGGCTCCTTTTTTTCTTTTATATAGATAGATAAAATAGTGAAAAGTTAGGAGTGGTATTAGCTTCATAACGGATTGTCGTACCGTTATGGGTTTATCCCGCTAGAAGTGCCCCCTCAGCCTACGGAAGCTCGAGGACAGGGGAGCCAAGACAGCGGTGTAAATTTGCGCATAGGCACAAATTTATTTAGAAGTGCCGCATTTATTGGAAATATATCGTGCGTCATGTGCAATTTCAGTGTGTTTATTATGGGGTGTCAATGTTAGAATGACTGGAATCGTATGAGGGACAGCTTCCTATTCTTATTCACTCCTCACTTCTAATTTCGTACTCCTTGCGGTATTTAAATAACCAGTCCTGTTTCTGGTGCCAGTCCCAGCATGAGATTCATACATTCTACTGCCGCACCAGAGGCACCTTTGCCTAGGTTATCAAAGAGGGATACCACTTGGATGCGATCATCGTTGCCGGTGATATGGATGGTGAGACTGTCTTTTCCTGCGTTTTCATTGGCAGCCAGGAAGAGTTTATTGGTTTCCTCGGTAGAGAGGGGAGACACGTGAATGAGAGAAGAATCTTTATAGTGTTTTTCATAAATGGTATGGAAATCATCTAAGGTGATATCTCCTGGAAGTCCGCAAGGAAGCTGCAGGAAGTGGGTGTGGAAACCGATGGTGACTTCCATGCCTGCATAGTAATCGGCTACGATGGGCGAGAAGAGCGGTTCTTCTGCCAGGCCGCAGACTTTCATGATTTCCGGTAAATGTTTATGACTTTGGGAGAGTCCATACTGCCGCGGGGATTCCAAAGGCGCTGTTTTTTCTTTTTCATATTGATGAATCATATTTTTACCGCCGCCGCTGTATCCGGTAAGGGAAATGCAGTGCAAGGGATAATTAATGGGAAGGATGCCAGCATGTACTAAAGGATAGAGAATGGAAATGACACCGCTGGCATGGCAGCCGGGGACCGCGACTTTCTTGGCTTCTTTGATGGCTTTTTCCTGCTCTTTGGAGAGTTCTGGAAAACCATACACCCAGTCCTCTTTGGTTCTATGAGCGGTGGAAGTGTCTAAGATACGGATACCAGTACCTTCTGTGGCTTTGACGATTTCTTTGGAAGCGGCATCAGGGAGGCAGAGGAACATGAGGTCTGCTTTTTTGGCAAATTCTACAATGGTGGGGATGTCTTTTTTCTTTTCTTCTGGAAGAGAAAGGAGCTCGATATCATCTCTTTTGCTGAGACGATCGTAAAGGCGAAGGCCTGTGGTCCCTGATTCACCGACAATGAAAACTTTTGGCAGTGTATGTGCTGCAATCATATTGTGCTCCTCCTCTCTTATTTTTCCTGTTTGTCTATAGGGTAGTCTGCAAAGGTGGCTACCATGACAGCTTTGATGGTGGGAAGCCGATT
>DJPC01000160.1:3202-5241 GCA_002439665.1 Dialister sp. UBA6422 | reverse complement strand
TGAAAGAAAAGCGGAATGAAATGAGTCTCAGCGTCTGGGGTGTTCACATATGAGGCTAATAGGCAGAAGTAATGTCAGTTGGATGTCATACTAAACGAAAAGTCTCATTTCATAGCATAAGTGCTAACATAGCAATATGACGAATAACCCAAAGATCCTTCGACATCGCCCTACGGGCGGCTCAGGATGACGTGAAAAAAGTGAACAACGCAAGAAAGAAGGAAAAGAACGCTAGCAAATGAGGCTAACAGACAAGCGGTATTATATACAAAGCCACAAGCGGAATCACCTCTAGCGTCATTCCGACCGAAGTGGAGGAATCTTTAACGTTTTTATAAAAAGCACAATGAGAGAAAAGCGGTATGAAATGAGCCCCAGCGTCTGGGGTGTACACATACGAGGCTAACAGACAAGCGAAACCTTCCCAATGAGGGAAGACGTTTTTCTTTCACACCAAAACCCAAAACCCAAAAACCAACTCCCTCTTTCGCCTAGGCGGATTGCCACAAGAGTACCCGGCATATAAACCACCAACCAACAACCAACAACTACCAACTAACAACAAAAGCTCCACCACAAAAAGGCACAGCATCTGCCGTTTTTTAGAGACTTCTATGAAGCGAGACCAGGGAATCAGGCACCAGCACATTTCACGGTTCATGTCGGGGATTCCGGCTAAACTTCGTGCTACGGTTTGTCGTCCAATGGTATGTCGCGTATAGCAAGCTCATTGTTATGGCTTTTGCTGCACCTTATTGTGTTTTTGTTTTCTTTCTATCAGGCCTGGCTAGAGAGGGGGAGAAAAAAGAAACTCGAATATCCGCCGCCGCTTCGCTCTTTTTCTTTATTTCCTTCTCCATGGATTAGTATATAAAGGAAATACAAGAAAGGTGTTCGAATCGTTGGCTCCCAGGAGAGCCTCTTTTTTTCTCTTTCCGATAATATAATCGAGGGAAAGGGGAATTTTTACACGTTTTTTGAAAAAATATTTTATTGTTAGTTGTTGGTTTGTGGTTTGCCTGCCGTGCTCTGCTATTTCTATACGCCAGGAATAAAAATTCATGAGTTTAAGGTTTGACGCGCCCCCTAACCCCAAAACCTTAAACCCATGACTCTGTCAAATCTTGCTTTTGGAGATAATTGGGCTCGGAACGTAAACCCATAACCCACAACCAACAACTGCTTACTGTGAACTGCCTACTGCTAACTCCTATTTTGTGATACAATACAGACAAAGGAGGCGATGGGATGAACGGGGAAGAACGGCAACAGTATTTCTACTTAGCTGGGAAGAATCCAGAGTATGATCGGATTGCGAAGAAGCTTTTGGCCAATCGGAAAATTTTGGCTTGGATTTTGAAGTATTGCGTAGAAGAGTTTAGAGAGTGTGACATTTCTGATATCCGGGATACTTACATCCAGGGCACGCCAGAGGTGGCCTCTACGCCAGTGCTGCCCGATGCGACCAATGCAGGAAAAGCAGATTATATCCAAGGTGATGCCAATGAAGATGTCACGGCTACGGAAGGACAGGTGACTTTTGACATTCGCTTCCGCGCCATCACACCGGCCGATGAACCGATTGAATTGATTATCAATATAGAGGCCCAGAAGAGTGCCAAAACAGGGTATCCTTTATTGAAACGGGCTATATACTACGTGAGTCGCTTGATTTCCTCTCAGCATGGTGTAGATTTCGATAAGTCTCACTATGAGAAAATCAAAAAGGTCTATAGCATCTGGCTTTGTATGGATGTACCTGGTGAAAAGAGTGGTATCACTCGCTATAAGATGCAGGAACAAACGGAATTTGGTGACTATCGAGAAGCGGAAGAAAACTATGATTTGCAGCAAGTGGTCATGGTTTATATCGGACGTTCAAAACGAGATGTTGGCAATCGCTTGCTCAATCTGTTGTTTGAACTTTTCAAATCTGATGATAGTGCGATCGTAAAACTTCGCAGGTTGAAAGAAACGTATGATATCAATTTGACGCAATCAGAAGAAGGGATGGTGGATACCATGTGCAATTTGAGTGT
>DJPC01000160.1:2934-3150 GCA_002439665.1 Dialister sp. UBA6422 | reverse complement strand
AGGAGCGGAAAGCAAAACGAGAAGCTTTGTCATTAACTTGTTGCATGCTCAAATGCAGTTAAATTTTATTACCAGTATGGCAGAATGTACGGAAAAGTATGTACGACAGGTAGCGAAAGAAGAAAATCTCCCGATTCACTAATATATGCAGGTAGTAACTGTATGAGGATAGTAGATACCATGTGCAATTTGAGTGTAGGTGTATTTGAGCGAGGC
>DJPC01000160.1:329-2877 GCA_002439665.1 Dialister sp. UBA6422 | reverse complement strand
AGGAGCGGAAAGCAAAACGAGAAGCTTTGTTATTAATTTGTTGCATGAACAAATGCAGGTAGATTTTATTGCTCGTATGGCAGAGTGTACAGAAAAGTATGTGCTTCAGGTAGCGAAAGAAGAACATTTGCCTGTGCATTAATATGGGTACTGTATTTATTATGTCGGCGACGAATAGCACAGAAGAGCAGATACGACAGGTAGCAGGAGAAGAAAATCTACCGTTGAAAGAATGAGAATGAATTCAGAGAGAGGCATGGGAAACTGTGTCTCTTTTTTGATGTGGAGATGTTGGTTGTCTGTTGTTGGTTTGTGGTTTACCGGCCGCATTCTGCTATTTCCATACGCCGCGGACAAAGAGCCATGGGGTTAAGGTTTAACGCGCGATCCAAACCTCAATCCCCTAAATCCATGGCTCTATCAGGTCTTGTTTTTGAGGCTATGGAACTCGGAGCGTAAACCGACAACTAACAACAAAAATAAATTGTAAACATTGAAGAAATCATCAAGTTGTTATATTATATATGTAAACTGATTTAATATATAAATATAACAATTGAGGCGATGACAATGATAAGAGAAAATACAATGACTGACACGGCCCATAGGACGAAGGAAATGGTTCTATTTGGGCTTTTTACTGCGCTTATAGCTATCGGAGCTTTCATCCGTATCCCCGTGCCGGTGTGCCCTTTTACACTGCAACTACTGTTTACTACTTTGGCAGGTTTGATCTTAGGAAGCCGGAATGGAGCGTTGTCAGTGGCACTCTATGTGCTCTTGGGTCTAGCAGGAGTACCGGTTTTTACCGAAGGAGGCGACCCGTCTTATATTTTCCAGCCCACTTTTGGATATCTCATTGGTTTTATTGCCGGAGCTTGGGTGACGGGGCGTATTTCTGAAATAGGGAGAACAGTTTCTTTTGCGAAAACATTATTTGCCAATCTCGCAGGTCTTATGGTGGTGTATCTTTTCGGCATGGTCTATGTGTACCTGATCAATAATTATTACTTAGGTACACCGATTGGTATCTGGCCGGTGGTGCTTTATTGTTTCCTCTTGGCTGTACCGGGAGATATTTGTCTTTGCATCCTAGCGGCAGTCATGGCAGGGAGACTAAAAAGGGCAGTGAGAAGTTAGGAATGGTTTACTTTCCGAGTTCAGCATTTGAAAACTGCGTGGTTTAAAAGTGGCATTGGTTTAAGGTTTAAGGTTTGCGTTCCATCCATAAACCTTAAACCAATGAGACTTTCATAACGCTGCTATTGGCAAATAACGAACTCGGGCAGAAAACCTTAACCCCATAGCACAAAGGCAACTATTCTTATCTAAACAATCTAGCAAAAAATCCTTTTTTCTTCTTTTCCACTTTTTTAAGCGGTGGATCGGCGTAGTAAATTTTATTGGTCAAAATCATAGAACCATGGTGGTTGCATGCCTCTATAAAGTCTCTATTTCCTGTGTAAGCACATAGATTTTTTTGAAATTCTCTAGTATCTGCATTTCTCCAGTCGATACGATGGGCATCAGAGCCTAGGAAATGGATGGCCTTATGTGTATAGAGCCATTTGGCATAGTCTGCCGTTTTCTCTCCAAATTGGCCAGAAAAACTGCCGATATTTGACTGGGTCAGAAGTCCTTTTTCTATCCAATGGATGAGACTTTCCGGCTTTTCCATGATGTGTTTATACCGCTCAGGATGTGCCAGGATCGGAAGGTATCCACGAAGCTGCAGCTCATAAATGAGACGCTCTGTCCCTTCTGGTGTACTGGTAGGAAGAAGTTCTATCAAAATATAGTGAGTACCTGCCAAGCAGTACTCATTCTTTCCTTCCGGCAGATAATTTAATGTATCTGCATCAAAACTGACTTCTGCTCCAGGGTAAATGTGAATGGGAAGTCCCGCTTGCTCTGCTGCTTTCTGCAGTATATCCACCCCTTGCAAAATGGAATCCCAGGTAGGTACCACACCATGGCGATGCATATGAGGGGTTGCAATGATATCTGTCACTCCAGAGTTTACAGCTTGCTCTAACATGCCAAGAGACATGTCTAATGAACGGGAACCATCATCCCCTTCTATGCCGAAGAGGATATGGGAATGAATATCTATCATAACAATGTCCTTTAAGATAATAAAAGAGAGGGCCTAAACCTAAAAGGTGTACCCCCCCCCGCGAAAATTCGTTCTACTCTTACTTAATAATAAAAAGAAAATTGACTCAAATTCAAATGCTCCTTTAAGTCATTTAAACACATATTTTTAAAATTCTGAAATTATTATAGCATAGATAGTTATTGAATAAAAGATTTTTCTTCGATTTTATTGGATTATATCGCGTTCTAGAAAGCATTTACATTTATTTACAATTGACATGAATTCGCAATAATTAGATGCCTATGTGTACGAAAAAATAAAGTATACACTTAATTAAAAATTGACTATTTAGTTGTTTGTTGTCTGGTTTCAGTAATGATCTATCAAAAATAAATCATAAATTAGCTCTTATACCTATGCTCCCTTTTGGGGTAATGCTATTAAGTTAAG
>DJPC01000160.1:0-296 GCA_002439665.1 Dialister sp. UBA6422 | reverse complement strand
AACAACAAACAACTATCAACTAACAACAAATTCCTCCATTAACTCCCAAAGGAAGATCCGGTAGGTTTATAGAAAAAATCCTCATTGCTTTAGATAAATAGAAATGAGACTCTAAAGCAATGAGGATTTCTTTTCAGATGATAGGCCGATATCCATACAGTAGGTATCCGCTAATACATAGTGACTGCTGGTGAATTCAAATTTTGACTAGAAGCCATCGCTTAGCGATTTCTTATAGTTATTGATTATAAGAAACTAACAACTAACAACCAAATACATCATACTGGTCCTAAATG
>DJPC01000176.1:8746-11723 GCA_002439665.1 Dialister sp. UBA6422 | reverse complement strand
TTTTCTCATTACACTTTCCTCCATTCTATCAGGCACCCAAGAAATATGTAGAGCAAATTCCATAATTATTATATCAAAATTATCAAAAATTAAATAGCATAAAAGGTTATAAGAGACAATATATTATCATCCCTTATAACCTTTTATGCTAAATTAAACTTTCAATTGTTAAATGCAAGTGCCATATTATTTCTGTTTCCGTTTCTTCTTTTCCGTTTCTTCACCTGCTTCCTGATGAGCACTATTTCTAGCACTGGAAGTATGTTCATGCCAGGTGACCCAGATGGAAGTAGCTACGCACACAGAAGAGTAGGCACCGGAGATAAAGCCGATAAGCATAACCAGAGCGAAGTTCCTGGTGGTATCGCCGCCGAAGAAATACAGGGAAGCCACGCAGAATAAGGTAGTTGTGAGTGTATATAGGGAGCGGCGAATGGTCTGATGAATGGAATCATTAGCCAATTTAGCAAAGCTATCAGTACGGCGATGGGTATGGATGGCTTCGCGAATACGGTCAAAAATAACTACTGATTCATTCATGGAGTACCCAAGTACTGTCAAGATAGCCGCCAGGAAAGAGGCGTCCACTTCCAAATGGAAGAAAGCAAAGACGCCAAGAACCATCAAGATATCATGACAAATAGCAACGATAGCAGATAGTGCGATGCGATGTTCAAAACGAATGGACATGTAGAGAATCATAGCACCGAAGGAGAGAATAACATTGAGGAGTGTATTTTCTGTCACTTCGGAACCAATAACAGCCCCTACGGTTTCGATACGTTTTACTTCTGCCTGACCCACTTTATCGTTCACGTGAGAAACTACAGTCTGTGCCTCTTCAGCAGAAAGGTTTCTGGTACGGATGATCACATCATCTCCAGATTCTCCCTGGATGTTATTGCCAGAAAGCTGGATGGTAGCTGTTTCTAAGCCATCCTGACGAAGCCCTTCACGGACTTGTTCTACTGTGACATTCTGCGGAAATGCCAGCTCTAGAATAGTACCACCAGTAAAATCAATGCCCCAATTGAAACGGAAGAGGACAATGGAAATAATGGATAAAACAATCATCAGTCCGGAGAAGCCGAACCAGATTTTTCTCTTAGCAATAAAATCGAAGTTGTTAAACATTATTTGTCATACCCCCTTTTTCCACCAAACCACCAGGGGTTATGAATCCAGTTTGCATCGATAAGGAACATCAAGAGTGTGCGACTTACAGTGATAGCAGTAAACATAGATACTGCTACGCCAAGACCCAGGGAGAATGCAAATCCTTTAACAGTAGCACTGCCCAGGAAGAACAGGATGCAGGAAGTAATGATGACTGTCATATTGGCATCAAAAATGGTAACGAAAGCACGCTTGAAACCAGACTGTACAGCCAGACGAAGCATCTTACCAGAGGCAATTTCTTCTTTAAATCGTTCAAAAATAAGAACATTGGCGTCTACGGCCATCCCGATAGAAAGAATGACACCAGCCACACTTGGTAAGGTCAATGTAGCATGAAGAAGATTCAAAATGCCAAGAAGAATCAATACATAAACCAAAAGAGCAACATCAGCTACAAATCCGGCCATACGATATACCGCCAGCATGAAAAGAACGACCAAAGACAAACCGATGGTAAAAGCTACTACGGATTTATCCTTAGAATCCTGCCCCAAAGATGGACCTACTGTACGGACTTCCATGACAGAAACCTTAACTGGCAGTGCACCACTTCTAAGAAGGATAGCCAGATCTTTGGCTTCTTCCAACGTTCTTTGTCCAGTAATAACAGCACTACCTCCGGTGATGGCTTCATTGACCACTGGATTTGTCAAAAGTTCACCATCTAGGTAAATACCGATATGACGACCAATATTTGCCGCTGTGAGTTCACCGAATTTTTTGCCCCCTTCATCGCTGAATTCGAGAGCTACCAGTGGCTGTTTATTCTGCCCCATCTGTTCTTTGGCGTTTTTCAAATCTTCGCCAGTGAGCTTAACATTGCCATCTTCATCTTTGAATTGAAGAACTGCTGTTTTACCAATGGTTTCAATAGCTTTCTGCGGATCTTTTTCCCCAGGAAGTTCAATAATGATACGGTTAGCTCCTTCGCGCTGAATAATCGGCTCTGTAAGCCCCATTTCATTGACACGCTTTTGCATAATATTGATAACCTGAGTAATGGCTTCCGGAGTAACTTTATTTTCCTCCGTATCTTCTGCCTGCATGACGATATGTGTACCGCCCTGGAGGTCAAGCCCCTGGCGAATATGACCAGCAAGCCATCCCACCGATCCCAGGAAAACGCCGATGATGACGACGATGACTGCCCAGAACCGTGCTAAAGCACCTGTTCTTACAGTACTTTTCCTCTTCTTTTCCAACGTTTCAACCTCGTTTCTTTATGGTAAACTGTATATGGTTCACAGCACACAAGATAGACACCATACTGTCTACTGTTTACCATTTCTTGTCTACTTTAATGATTCGTTTTTCTGTCACAACCTGAGCCATTTTCTGATCAAATGGTTCACAAGGAATATCTTCTATGATTTGGAAATCCCAAAGGGTAACCACCCGTTTTTCAAAATCCACCTGGGATAAATACCTATCATAGTAACCTGCGCCCATACCTAGACGGATGCCATCTTCCGTGCATGCCACACCAGGGATCAATACTAAGTCAAGCCTGCAAGGATCAACTGTAGTATACCCATCAGGCAAGTCTCGAAGCCCATAGGGACCCTTTTTAAAGTGTTCCATACCAAGTAACCGTCCGGCTTCCATCTGTTTTTCTGGAAGACAGACGGGAATATAGATTTCCTTCCCATCAGCTAAAGCCTTTTGGATAAAAGGATCTAAATCAGCTTCCCCCTTCATAGAAAGGTACGCCATAATCCGTTTCGCCTTTTGATAAATAGGAAGAGCGCAAATCTGGTCCCGAAGAGACAGACTTTTTTCTTCTATGTCAGTAGCAGAA
>DJPC01000176.1:0-8664 GCA_002439665.1 Dialister sp. UBA6422 | reverse complement strand
CATCATTTCTTTTCCTCTTTTTTAGAAGGAGCTTTCTTGGAAGAATCTTTATCATCCACTTCGACTTCTTCTTCTACCACTTCAGTACCAGCATCTTTTGGATCGTCTACTTCTACTACTTCTTCAACGACTTCCGTTTCTGGTTCTTCTTTAGATTTGACCATCTTATTTTCTACCGGTTCGCTAGCAGCTTCGCCGATAGCAGCAGCACCAGCCTTTTTAGCCTCTTCCATATCCATCAGTTTGACTTCCCCATGCTGAATAGCTGCTTTTTCTACTTTGATGACCACCTTTGGTGCGATTTCCAGTTCTACATATTGATCACGCAGTACTTTGATGACCCCATGTACACCACCAGCGGTGACAACATGATCGCCTTTTCTAAGAGACAATAAGAATCTGCCTCTTTCCAATTTCAATTTTTTCTGCGGACGGTACATGAAGAAATACATAATACCTACCAAAATCAGAAATGGCCATACCAAGCTGATAAAATTCATTACCTGTTCCATTATTTCACCTCCGTTACATTATATAGAGTTATTCTAACATATCTCTATGGTGATTGTCTTGATATATTTTTAATTCAATTGTAAAAATATGGTCAAATGGTGGTTGATTGTTGGTTTATCCGCCGAGTTCTTAAGATGCACTTTGCTAGAAGAATATCCACATTGGTTTAGGGTTTAGGGTTTAATGTTTTATGGTTTATGGTTAGAAGGCAAACAATACCCCAAAACCTTAAAACAATAATTCTAACGATGTATGCCAATGAGAGATAGCAAACTTGGAGAATAAACCAACAACTATCAACCAATCATTATCTTTTATATCCTGCCATGAAGCTTTCTCTAAATTCAGAAAAATGACCATCAATGATAGCCTGACGCATGTCCCGCATAAACTGCAAGAGGAAGAAGAGATTGTGAATAGTGACCAGGCGGAACGCCAGAAGCTCTTCTGATTTATACAAATGACGAATATAAGCTCGGCTATAATGCTGACAAGTATAGCACTGGCATCCTTCTTCTAGAGGTGACCAGTCTTTTTCATATTTCTTATTTTTCATGTTCATTCGCCCCGAATGAACCATGGCCATGCCATTTCTAGCCACACGAGTAGGAAATACGCAATCAAACATATCTATGCCGCGAGCAACTCCTTCCACCAAACAATCTGGTGTCCCCACGCCCATGAGATATCTAGCCTTATTGACAGGAAGCCACTGGGTTGTATATTCCAAAATATCATACATGAGGTCATGCGGTTCTCCTACAGAAAGTCCGCCGATAGCCATTCCATCAAAAGGCATAGAAGAAATTTCCTGGGCACTTCTCTTTCTAAGATCTTTGTACATACCTCCCTGGACAATACCAAACATCCCTCGATCGGTTCTGGTATGAGCCTTAATGCACCGCTCTGCCCAGCGAGTCGTACGCGCAGTAGAATGGTCCGCATAATCATAATCCGCCGGATAAGGAATGCATTCATCAAAAGCCATCGCAATATCGCTTCCTAAATCTTCCTGGGCATGAATAGATACTTCTGGCGATAAGAACTGCTTAGAACCATCCAAGAAAGAACGGAAATGCACCCCTTCTTCTGTGATTTTTCTCATAGCCCCTAGACTGAATACCTGAAATCCACCGCTATCGGTTAGAATTCCCTTGGGCCAATTCATAAATTTATGGAGTTCGCCTGCTTCTTTAATAAGCTCCGTACCAGGACGCAGGAACAGATGATACGTATTGGATAAGATAATCTGTGCTCCCATATCCTCTAATTCTTCTGGTGTGATTGTTTTCACTGTGGCCTGGGTACCCACTGGCATGAACATCGGTGTCTTAAATGTACCATGCGGGGTGTGCAAAAGCCCTGCCCGGGCCCCTGTTTTCTTATCTTCTGCCACAAGTTCGTAGTTAATAACCATGATTCTCCTTTATATATCCATGAAATGTAGTGATACTCTTTTGAATTTTAACATATATAAATAACTTTATCTATATACCTCCTCTTCAAAAGTTTGGCGATTACAAATGACAAAAGTATTTTGTAAAGCATAGGAATAATAATAAAAGCGAGGAGACTATGACAAAATACTTTCGCATTTTATCACAGTCCCCTCGCTTTTCAATGGGTAGTTAGCATCGAGTCACTACCTATTAGAGTTACCGTATAAACATGGCATCCCCAAAGGAGAAGAAACGATATTTCTGTTTGACTGCTTCTTCATAAGCAGCCAGGATATGTTCTCTTCCTGCAAAAGAAGCCATCATCATAACCAGAGTAGATTCTGGGAGATGGAAATTGGTGACAATGGCATCTACCATATGCCACTGATATCCTGGATAAATATAAAGCTGGGTCCAGCCGCTGCCGGCTACAAGTTTACCACTCTGTCCGGCGGATTCCAAAGTACGAACAGAAGTGGTGCCTACAGCAATAATGCGGCGACCTTCTGCTTTTGCCTGGTTGATCTTTTCTGCCACATCTTCACTGACAGTATACCATTCTTTGTGCATTTCATGGTCTTCGATATTTTCTTCAGAAACAGGACGGAAAGTGCCGATGCCTACATGGAGTGTAACAAAGAGAAGGGTCGCTCCTTTTTTCTTCATTTCCTCCATTAGCTCTGGAGTAAAATGAAGTCCTGCCGTTGGGGCGGCAGCAGAGCCTTTGTATTTGGCATACACAGTCTGGTATTCATCATTGTTCCCCAATTTTTTATGAATATATGGCGGAGTCGGCATTTCACCAATCTGATCCAATAGGCTATCAAAATTTCCATCGTAATGGAATTGAACCAAACGACCGCCGAATTCAGTCTTGTCCAATACGGTACAATAGCAGTTTGGTGCAAATTCGATTTCTACTCCCGGAAGTGCCTTTCTTCCTGGGTTGACCAGAACTTCCCAAGTATCATTGCCTTTGGGAGTCAATAGCAGCATTTCTACTTTTCCGCCAGTGTCTTTCTTTTTCCCATAGAGACGGGCGGGGATAACTTTTGTATTATTGAAAACAAAAATATCACCTTCATGGATTTCATTCAGAATATCCCGGAAATGATGATGTTCCCACTCACCAGTCTTTTTATCCAGCATCATAAGACGGCAGGAATCACGAGGTTCTGCTGGTTCCTGCGCAATCAATTCTTTCGGTAAATCGTAATTAAAATCTTCCAGTTTCATTTGATCTATTAGCTCCTATATTCTATTAGCTCCTATATATAATGAAATATAACTTATTTACTTTACGGCGAAATAAGCAATTCGTCAAGAGTCATTTAAAAATTCTGAAGATCCTGGTCCCGCTTGCACAGCGAAGCAGCGTCCTTAGCCATCATTAATATACCTTTTCTACTTTTGTGCCGCTATAGTAATGGGTGAGGATTTTTTTATAGAAATCTCTACCGTCTCCTTCTTTTTCTGCCATAGCTTCAGCCCCCCATTGGGAAAGTCCCAATCCATGTCCATAGCCATAGCCGGTAATAACAATGTTATTTCCTTTCACAGAAAGATCAAAAAGTGTACTGTTTAAATCATAGAGACTCTGGATTTTATCTCCAGAAATGGTTTTACTGCCATTTTTTCCTATAAGCATCACATGTTTCACTCGGCCAGATATTCCGCGGTCATTCGACCTATGGGCCTCTCCGATGCGAAGCTTAGACAGTTTGATTCCTTTGACTTTAAATCCTGAACCAGCCAGTGTATTGGTAAAAGAGGAAAGAGATACCGTCTTGGACCAAGGAGTAGCATATTTAACTTCGGGAACTCCTTTTAAGTAAGGGATGGAAGATCCCCAAACGTTTTCGCAATCTTCTGTATAGCCACCACCGCTAGAATGAAATACCGCATCAATAGGTTTATTTCCATAGGTGACGATTTCTCCTGCTGTTTCTCGCACCGCTCGATTGGTGGATTCTGTTTCCACACCAGCCCCTTGGTACACCTGACTTCTAGTATCATCTGTCACATCATACCCAGAGGAGCGATATCCATTTTTATGGAACATAGCATAGGTTCTAGCCGCCACCGCTTGGGCTTTGATGGCATCAATTTTCCAAGAAGGTACAATTTCACAAGGCACCACCCCTTGAAGGTAGTCTTCCATGGAGACCACATTCACCAAAGTAACACTGCTTCCCCAAGGAGAAGGTACCGCTTTCATACGTCCCCTATAATGATTGCCCTTCACAGAAAAAGCGGGGGCATTTTCTTTCGGAGAGAAATATACTGCATTGCCCGCTTTCTTCCCATTGACCAAGAGCGTATTTCCGCTTCTTGTGATGGAAAGTTTAGTTCCGCTTTTATAATTTTCCAACGTTTTTCCATTGGATTCGGCATGAAACGCCGTCAGCCCTGTAAGGCTCACTTCCCCAGCAGAAAGAAGTCCCACTTCCACTTCTGGACTTTTACCTCTCTTTATGGCGATGCTGTCTTCCTTCCTTGATGGAGAAGAAGCGACTGCTTTTTGGGAAGTGGTCTTTTTAGCAGCACTTACATGATGGCGCACTGGTGCTTTCACAGAGGTTTTCCGCTGTACCGGAATCGTCTGTGCATAGGAAGTATTCACATTGCCAAAAGCAAACATAGCCACCACGGCACAAAGAGTCAATACTTGTAATCGTTTCATAACATTCACCTGATTTGAAAATAGCAGCTAGAAATGAGTGTTAGTTGTTGTTCCGTGTTCTATTTATATAATCTGCATCCATAGAAGGGATACTGGCGTAAGGGTTGGGAGTATGACTTTCCCTTATACATTAGACCACCATTTCTATATATGTATTGATCAGAATACAGAATACCCCTCAAAATAGCTTCGCCTAGATCAACCTATTATTTATTTTCTGGCATCACGGCGCCGATATGGTCATAGGCTGCTTGTGTCGCCATACGGCCTCTAGGAGTGCGAGTAAGAAATCCAATCTGCATGAGATAGGGTTCGCATACATCTTCGATGGTGGCTCGCTCTTCGCTGACAGCTGCAGAAATGGTATCGATCCCCACTGGACCACCGCCGAATTTATAAATAATGGCTTTCAGTATTTCATTATCCAATTCATCTAACCCAATATCATCCACATGAAGCGCCTTAAGTGCCAAAGAAGCAATATCTGCTGTGATGGCACTTTGCTGGACCTGGGCAAAATCGCGAATCCTCTTCAATAGGCGATTTGCAATACGAGGCGTTCCCCGAGAGCGGCGGGCAATTTCTTCGGCACCACTATCATCAATATCTATCTGCAAAATATGAGCTGCCCGGATGATAATTTGCTTCAATTCCTCTTTGGTATAATACTGCATATGATTGGTAATGAGGAAACGATCCCGAAGAGGAGCCGACAAAGAACCGGCTCTAGTAGTAGCTCCAATCAAAGTGAAATGAGCCAAATCGATGCGAATAGAACTAGCACCCGTACCTTTACCCATGACGATATCTAGTGCAAAATCTTCCATGGCAGAATAGAGAATTTCCTCTACATTCCGGTTGAGTCGATGAATTTCATCAATGAAAAGCACATCATTATCTTGGAGAGTAGTCAAAATAGATGCCAATTCCCCTGGCCTTCCAATGGCTGGACCGCTGGTCACCTTAAACTGGGACCCCAATTCATTGGCAATGATTTTAGCCATTGTAGTTTTTCCAAGACCTGGCGGACCATAAAGAAGCACATGATCCAGCGGTTCTTTTCTAGACTTAGCTGCAGAAATATAAATTTTCAAATTTTCTTTAAATGCAGCCTGCCCGATATAATCGTCTAATCTTTGAGGACGAAGAGATAACTGCCAGGCATCTTTTTCCGTTTCCTCTGTAGAAACGATACGACCTTTATTGCCTAGTACCTCTTCTTCATCCTCGCCGCCTAGACTTTTAATATATTTATTATTCATAGTGATACCTATACCATTCTTTGCAACCACCAGTGATTAGTCACGATTTCCTAATTCCACCAAAGTCATGCGTATCAAAGTAGACACATCGGTATACTGGGCAGATAATTTCTGAATGATCGGCTCTACCTCCTCCGCTCCATAGCCCAGTGCCATAAGAGCCTGCATGGCCTTGCCTACCATGCCATCTGCCGCCGGAGCTTCCATTGCCGGAATAGCTACCGATTCTGGCATATCTAGTTTCGTTACTTTATCTTTTAGCTCCACCAAAAGGCGTTCTGCTGTTTTCTTGCCGATACCAGGAAGTTTGGTAAGGGCCGCCACATTGTGAGAAGAAACAGCTCCTACGAAAGCCGCTGGTTCCATGGAGGACAAAATCCCCATGGCTACCTTGGGACCGATTTTAGAAATAGAAATAAGAAGAAGGAATAAATCATATTCCTCATGATTCAAAAAACCATAGAGCAGCATGGCATCCTCTCGGACAGCCATATATGTGAATAACTTAACTTCCTGGCCATGAGATAACTTTTGCCTGGTTTTATCGGAAATAAAAATCCGATACCCCACACCGCCAGCTTCTACAAAACAACAATCTTTAAAAAGTCCCGTCACAGGACCATGAATATAGCCAATCATGCGCTTTTCTCCTTTTCAAAAGAGCTAAATGGTAAGAAATGATAAGCAAGAAATGAAAAATGTACACCAATAATAAAGTATGACCAAAATCTATTTGAAAAATTTCGCGGCACTCGATGAATTGCCTGCCGCATCATCACTTCTAACGATTTACACGTTCCATATCCTCTATCCCATGATGTTATATGAGCCCTTTGTGTTCCACCCGATACGCCGCTGTAAGACCGATAGCCAGTGCATCTGCTGCATCATCGGGATCAATTTTTCTTGTGATATGCATCATCCGTTTCACCATCTCAATGACCTGTTTCTTATCCGCCCTACCATAGCCAGTGAGCTGCTGCTTGACTTGAAGCGGCGTCACATCGATGATTGGAATATTTTGCCGATACCCAGCCAGAAGAATCACACCTCTAGCCTGTGCCACCTTGATACCTGTGGTGATATTGGTATTGAAATATAGCGTTTCTACCCCCATAAACTGGGGACGATAGGTGGCAATAAGCTCTGCGATCCCTTCATAGACGATATTGAGCCTTTCCAAATCACTTTGATCCTTGTAAGTCTCAATGACTCCATAATTGATGGGAGTGATCTGGGTCCCTACCTTCTCTACCACACCAAAACCGCATCGACCAGTTCCTGGATCGATTCCTAATACGCGCATACCTCACCTCATCTATAAGAATTGGCTTTATTATACCATAGAATGAAAATAAGGTTTCTAAATCACCCAAACATCCATGATGAACGCAATTCTATAAGATATGTCCACAGTTAGCAAATCTTCGATGGGCCTTTCATCCTTGTCCCTGACAATTCTTTGTTATTTCTTTTTCCCTCTCCCCCCTATGATGTTACTACCATAGAACACATCATACATTTCATATTGATTTTTATCATTTTATTTGCTATAGTTTATCCGTAAAAAGTATATTGATATTTTTCATTATACTTATACTTCAATAACTCCCCCTCTAATAGAGGAGACCATCAGTAAATCAGGAAACTTCCTGATATATAAAGGAGGATTTGTATCATGGGTATTCAAGAATCTTTGGCTAAACGCCGTACATATTATAGTATCAATAAAGATCTGCCTGTAGAAGAAGAAGATGTAGTGAAACTTGTGGAAAATGTCACTGAGCTAGTACCAGATTCCTTCAATATGAAAAGCGCCCGTGTCATCATCGTCACAAAAGAAAAGCAAGGTGCCCTTTGGGATGCCATTTATGATGTTTTCAGTGGTAAAGTGGCAAGAGAAAAAATCGATAGTTTCAAAGCCGGCTACGGCACACTGCTCTATTTCTGTGATGAAGATGTGGTGAAAACCATGGAAGGAAAATTTCCTCGCTATGCAGAAAACTTCCCTGTCTGGGCCAACCAGGCCAATGGCATGCTCCAGATCAGTATCTGGACCGCTCTTAGGGAACTTAATATTGGTGCCAATCTGCAGCACTACAATCCAGTCATTGATGAGACCGTAAAGAAAATGTTCCATGTTCCTGCTTCTTGGAAACTCATTGCACAAATGCCATTTGGCGGCATCGCAGCAGACCCGCAGCCAAAAGCCAAAGAGAATATCAGTGAGCGAGTGAAAGTATTTCACTAATAGGGATAAAAAACTGCTAAGAAGATAAAAAATCAAAAGATGGTGTGTCAGCATACTTCGATATGTTGCCACACCATCTTTTTTATGGGTTGTTTGTCGTTTTTTGAAACAATCCATAGCTAACCAATGACCACCTACAGATGTCACCCATGATTCTTCCCAAGAGATATGAAAGGACTTTTTTTAAATGACTGAAAAGAAAATAATCTCTAGTGAATTTATATAGGCTATCCTGAAAATATCTTTCATGATATGGTTACAGTTTAGAAATATGATCACAAATTTTAAATCTTAGCTCCTAAGCCAAAGTATCTGATTCTTCATGCCGCTATAATAAGAAGGAACATAAGCCAAACAAGTAACAATCATCCCCCCAATTTCCCATCAAAAAACTGCCACGGGAGATATCCCATGACAGTTTTTTTCATCGTTAGCTTACCTGTTACGGCAAACCATCCTTCATCAGGTGCGCATAATGTTCCTGAATTTTCTTGGTGACTGTACCTACTTTACCAT
>DJPC01000123.1:16769-17089 GCA_002439665.1 Dialister sp. UBA6422 | reverse complement strand
ATACTTTCTAACTCGAGTATGAAGGGATCTTAGTGACTTGAGTAGGTGTATACAAGCTGTAGATTTCAACAGACGCGAAGTACAAGTGTCTGATATGGGTAGCTAGAGACTAAAATTCTCCTATTTGGTGAATGTTATAGCGACTATCTCTTAGCAAACTGGCTTTGGGGCGGCCGGTAGCTAGAAGCTAGTCACTGTGATATCAACAGTATTTTCGGATATTTCTTAATTGCTAGTTCCTCATTCATAGCTACTGGATGGCAACTGCATAGAGCTATCTCATAGCTGATACCAATGTTCGGGGAAGTATGTAGGTATTC
>DJPC01000123.1:0-16663 GCA_002439665.1 Dialister sp. UBA6422 | reverse complement strand
GTACTCATCGGGTTCTCACTTCAAGCATGATAATGTAAGTGCCAGGCTTCCCATCGAACAGGGCATATAGCAGTAGGTACATAGTAGATGGTAAGCGATAGACAGTAAACAGTAAACCGTCAATCGTCAACCGTTAACCAATTCCATTACCATGGTAATGATTCATGTTTTCTTGGATGAGTCCACTCCTCTACTTTCCATGGAAAGTAGAATTGCCCGAAAGGGAATTTCATAAGTAACAAAAGTACATCTTCTTTTACAAGAGGGTGTGCTTTTTGTGCCATAGTAGGGGAGTAAGGCGTAGCAACGGACAGGCATGGAGGTATGCCATATCTGAAGTGCCTTGAAATATCCTATGATTTACTAGTGTTGAGAGCTAGAAGATATCATGAGACATCTTCTGTTTTATTTTTAGTGTGTAAAGCAAAAATCCTTGACAGGAGTATTTTCATCAGGTATAATAACTTTCGTTGTGGTGATACTATGTCTATTGAAAATATTGTAGAAAAGGGAGAGCTCCTTTATTGTTATGGAGATCTCTTAACTGCCAGACAGAAAGATTGTCTGGACTTATACTATAATGAAAATTTGACGCTGGCGGAAATTGCGGAGCATTTCCACATTTCCCGGCAGGCAGTGCATGATGCCATGCGTCATGGGGAGGAGCAGCTTCTTTCTTATGAGAAGGTGCTGCATCTGGCGGCTTTGAAGCGAAAGAAAGAAGAAGCAGCCGAGGTGCTCTTGGAGCTGATTCCTCATGAATCTTTGCAAGAAGCCCGTCCGCTGCTGAAGGTTTTGACAGAATGAAGGTGACCAGATGCCATTTGAGAATTTAGGAGATAAGCTGCAGTCCGCATTTAAAGATTTACGCGGGAAAGGTAAGCTTTCTGAAAGTGATATCGATGGTGCGCTTCGTGAAGTGCGAAGGGCTCTTCTGGAAGCGGATGTCAATTTTAAGGTAGCGAAGGATTTCATTGCCCATGTCCGTGAAAAGGCTATGGGAGAAGAAGTATTCGGTAGCTTGAAACCTGACCAGACGGTGATCAAAATCGTCAAGGAGGAACTGACTGAACTTTTGGGTGGTACCCAGAGTAAAGTGTCCTTATCTTCTTCTGGCATGACAGTTATTATGCTAGTAGGTCTTCAAGGGGCTGGTAAAACCACTACGGCTGGTAAGTTGGCATTGATGTTTAAGAAAAAAGGTCATCGTCCTCTGCTTGCAGCCTGCGACGTGTATCGTCCGGCAGCTATTAAGCAGCTGGAAGTTTTGGGTGAGCAGACGGATGTGCCAGTATATCGCATGCCACCTAATGTGGATCCTGTCCATATTGCGCAGTATGCGGTAGATACAGCTAAAGCATACAATAGGGATATCGTCATTCTCGATACTGCTGGGCGTCTTACCATCGATGAAAAGCTCATGGCTGAACTTAGAAATATCAAGGCAGAGGTTCATCCTCATGAAATTCTCCTGGTCTTGGATTCCATGACTGGTCAGGATGCGGTGAATACAGCCAAAGCCTTTGATGAAAGCCTTGGCATTGACGGGACCATCTTGACTAAGATGGACGGTGATGCCAGAGGTGGTGCTGCTCTTTCTATTAAGACAGTCACTGGTAAGCCTATCAAAATGATTGGTGTATCCGAAAAGCTAGACGGTGGGTTGGAAGATTTCCATCCAGACCGCATGGCAGGACGTATCCTGGATCTGGGCGATCTGGAAACTTTGATCGAGACAGCGCAGAGAAATATGGATACGGCATCCATGAAGGATGCTGCTGCTAAGGTACGCAAAGGGGAATTTACCCTTGATGATTTCTTGAAGCAGCTAAAACAGGTGAGAAAGCTTGGTTCTTTCCAAAGCATCTTAGGCATGCTTCCTGGTATGGGTAAATTCAAGGATCAGCTGAAAGATATCGATCTAGACGGCAAAGAAGTCAAACATATCGAAGCCATCATCCTTTCTATGACTCCTCAAGAACGCGCCAATGTGAAGCTTTTAAATGGTAGCCGTAGAAAACGTATTGCCAATGGGGCTGGCGTAAAGATTCAGGATGTGAATCGCATGATGAAGCAGTTCGCTGATATGCAAAAGACCATGAAAAAATTAAAAGGTAAAAAGCTTAATCCATCCAAAATGGGAGGCCTTGGTGGTTTCCCTGGGATGTTCCATAAATAATCGAGATTATTTCAAGGAGGTGAAATTTCAATGTTAAAAATTCGTTTGACCCGTATGGGCGCTAAGAAGAATCCTTTCTACCGTATCGTCGTTATCGATGCTAAAGCAGCTAGAAGCGGTGCTCCGACCGATACCATCGGCTGGTATGACCCGGCTAAACTGGACGCTCCGGTAAAGATTGATGAAGAAAAGGTTCTGTCCTGGCTTGGAAAAGGCGCACAGCCAACCGACACTGTTCGTTCCATCCTGAGAAAGAACGGCATCCTCGCTAAGTTTGCTGAAGCAAAGAAATAAGGAGGCCGCAAGATGAAGGAATTGGTGGAAACACTGGTCAAGGCTCTAGTTAAGAACCCTGATGCTGTCACTGTTTCTCTAGTCCAGAAGGGCAGCTTGGAAATTTACCAGGTTCATGTAGCTCCAGAGGATATGGGTAAGGTGATCGGCAGAAAAGGCCGCATTGCAAACGCAATCCGCACCGTTGTCAAAGCAGGCGCCCTGCGCGAAAATCGCAAGGTGGCTGTAGATATTATCTGAGAGGTGCCCTAATGGATGAAATGCAGATTCTTGTTCCTGTGGCTGTGAAATCTAAGCTCACAGAGACTCTGAAAACCACTTTGCTAAATGAAATCAATACGAACCTCACTCGTGTAGAACACGATATGGCTCAGCTTGAATTTGAAGCAAACGGAAAAATTGCTGAACAAGCGAAGGTTAATATTCAGGCTGCTGGGCAGCTTCGTGCTTCTTTTGAAGCGCAGAAAGCCCAGATGCAGCAGATGAAGGCTAAGCTGACTGCTGACAAAGAACACCTGGAAAAATTAACTATCGGCGCTGAACTCAACCGAGCACCGATGAACCGTCTCGTAACTATTCATGTCGGTGACGATATGAATTCTATCGTAGGCGGAGAAATCCTGGTTGAAGACGGTAAGATTATTGCTTTCCGTGAATGATATGAACTCCGATGACATGATAATCGTCGGCCGAATCGTAGCCCCGCATGGTGTGCGGGGTGATTTGCGTATTCTTCCCGATACGGACCGGCCGGAGATGTTCAAGACATTGAAGAAGATCCAAGTCGGAGGGAGGCCTTATACGCTCCTTTCAGGTCGTCCTCACAAGCGAGTGTACATTGTACATCTCAAAGGTGTAGATGATCGCAATACAGCGGAAACGCTGATTGGTAAGGACGTAGAAGTGCCTGTTTCCATGCTTCCTGAAAGAAATGATGGGACATACTATTATTTTGAGCTCATCGGGCTTCGTGTGGTCACTGAGAAGGGTGAATCGGTGGGGACACTCACAGAAGTCATCGAAACAGGGGCCAATGATGTATATAGTGTGAAAACAGAAGAGGGGAAAGAAATTCTCCTGCCTGCGATCCCTTCTTGCATTCTTCAGGTCGATTTGGATGCTAAGCGGATGACAGTACGTCTGCCGGAATGGGAATAAAAGAGACAGGGTTCTTCAGGGACTTAGAGTTCTCAAGATAAGACATGGGAACGATACCTATGAAGCTTGTGACAGCGCTGCCCTTTGGAGCAGCGCTTTTTTATAAGTAAATAAGTTCATACCTTACGGATCTTCTCTCTTAGGGAGATGCCGCAGGCAGAGGAAAAGCAGTGGTAGTGTCATACTGCACTAGGCCATCTTTTTTATGATTGCTAGGTGTAGCAGAAATTGCGCTCAAAAAAGACGATATACCGCTCTATTGGTATTACCCGGCTCTATATCGTATATTAGGAGTTTCTTATCTCTGGTGCAGCCTTTCTTCCAGAGAGGGGAGCAAATAAGGTGTAAACTTATGGAAACCAATATGAAAATAGATATTTTATCCCTATTTCCTGAATTCATTGAAGCTTTTTTTCATCAAAGTATGATCAAAAGGGCTCTTGAAGCGAATCTTATGGAAATGGCAGTGACAAATCCCAGAGAATTCACTACTAAACGTCATGGTCAAGTAGACGATACCATTTATGGTGGTGGTGCGGGAATGCTAATGATGTGTCAGCCACTTTTTGATGCAACAAAGGCAGTACTTCCTGAGAAGGGGCCACGAGATAGGGTGATATTTTTATCTCCTGCTGGTAAGACCTTTACCCAGGACAAAGCCAAGGAGCTCTATAGAGACTACGATCATCTGGTCCTTATCTGCGGTCATTATGAGGGCGTAGACCACAGGGTAGAAGAATATCTGGCAGATGAACTGATTTCTATCGGAGACTATGTACTGACCGGTGGGGAATTGGGAGCTATGGTGATTAGTGATGCTGTAGCTCGTATGGTGCCTGGCGTTTTAGGAGACGCAGGTAGTGCGACAAGTGATTCATTTTACGAACCGATTTTAGAGTACCCGCAGTACACCAAACCTGCAGAATATAATGGGTGGAAAGTTCCTGATGTATTGATTTCTGGCCACCATGGCAATATTGCTAGGTGGCGAAGGAAAGAAGCACTTCGGCGAACGATCCAGTGCCGCCCTGACCTTTTGGAAAAGCTTAGCCTTTCTAAGGAAGATAGAAAGCTCATGGCGGAAATAGAAGAGGAAGAGGCGAAAAAGTAATGGCAGCCCCTGTATATATCGGCCTTATTCATTACCCGATTTACAACAAACACATGGAAGTGGTCACTACAGCTCTTACGAACTATGACCTCCATGATATTGCCAGAACGGCAAAAACATATGATGTGAAAAAATATTTTATTGTCCATCCTGTGGAAGCACAGCGTGAAATGGCTTCTCGCATCATGAATCATTGGAAAACTGGTGGTGGTGTGCATTATAATGCCAACCGGAAAGAAGCTTTTGAAGAAACGGAATTGGTTCCTACTTTAGAAGATGCCATTTCTTGGATTGAAAAAGAAACAGGCAAGAAACCGGCCATTGTAACCACCGATGCCAGGGTGTATCCCAATACAGTTTCTTATGCAGAAATGCGCAGGAAAATCCACGAAGAAGATACACCGATTTTCATTCTCTTCGGTACAGGCTTCGGCATGACCAAAGAAATGATGAAACAGTTTGATTACATTGTGGAACCTATTTATGGTGCTGGCACCTACAATCACCTTTGCGTGAGAAGTGCTGTGGCCATCATCCTCGATCGCCTTTTGGGCGAACCCTGGTGGAATAAATAACAAGCGGAATGGTTGTTAGTTGGTAGTTGATGGTTGCTGGGGTATTGGTGTAAAATGTATAAAGCCAGTTGGTTATACAACGGTCATCTGATGGGTTTATGGTTTAAGGTTTGTGGTTTGCAATTCCATAAACCTTAAAACCAAAACCCTAAACCTATTACATGCCATTGTTTTATGGTAGTTGAGTGGATTGATTTTACAAAGTAAACCAACAACTAACAACCAACAACAATTTAACTATTCCATTTGAAGGAGGAATTTATACTATGTCCGGACATTCTAAGTGGGAAAATATTAAGCGTAAGAAAGGCAAAACAGATGCCATCCGCGCTAGAATCACCACTAAAATTTCCAAGGAAATTACTATCGCAGCTCGTATGGGCGGCGGAGACCCTGTAGGTAACATGCGTCTGAAATTGGCTTTGACCAAGGCTAAACAGAACAATGTACCGAAGGAAAATATTCAGAGAGCTATCGCTAAGGGCGTAGGTGCTGCTAGTGGTGCAGGCTTTGATGAAGTCACCTATGAAGGTTACGGCCCTGGCGGTGCTGCAGTTATTGTAGAATGCAACACCGATAATAGAAATAGAGCGGCAGCAGACATTCGTCACGCATTCACCCATCACGGCGGTTCTGTAGGAACACCGGGATGCGTATCTTGGATGTTTAAGAAAAAAGGCTCTATTGTAGTTAACAAGGAAGCAGCTGATGAAGATACGGTCATGATGATCGCCCTGGATGCTGGTGCAGAAGACGTAACATCTAATGAAGATAGCTATGAAATCACCACCACTCCGGAAAATTTCCTCACTGTCTCTGAAGCCCTCGAAAAAGAAGGCATCACAGTAGAAGCTTCTGAAGTAGCCATGGTTCCAGATAACTATGTTAAACTGGAAGGCGATGCGGCCCAGACCATGTCTCATCTCACTGATGAACTGGAAGAACTGGACGATGTACAGGAAGTGTACACCAACGCTGAACTGCCAGAAGACGCTGAATAATAGTATAAAAAAAGAGATGTTCTCTTCTACTTTGGTAAGAGAGAACATCTCTTTTTTATATAGGGTATTTTTCTGTTACTTTCTGTATGGAACATGATTATATATGTTGCTAGCAGTAAGGTAAAAAAGCATATAGGATGATGTGATTTCAGTCATTTTATAGTCTGTTATCATCTTTTGACAAGCTGTAGATTCTTACTTGAAACATAATAAGTCAGCAGAGGCATCACTGTATGATTTTATTTTGCAGTGCTTCTAAACTTTGTGCGTCGCTACCACTCCTCCTCACTCTTGATTTCTAACTCCCTCCGGTCATATCCCCCCACCGGGCTTGTAAGGGGATTTTTTTATTGCTACACTGAAGAGAACTGGATCACTCATGACCAGGAACGTTATATAAGGAAATCCTAGTCGCTAGTCACGAGTGACCTATCATCCATATCCGAAAGAGGAGAATCTATATGCTACAAGACGATATCATTCAGTACTGGACAAAGAGAGCCCCCAGTTATTCCACAATCAATCAAAATGAATTACACGGTAAGCAGAAAGAAAAATGGACGGCCTATATTGAAAAGCGGATCAAAGCGGTGATGCCGGGAAAGAAAGAGCTGAAAGTGCTAGATATCGGCGGCGGACCAGGATTTTTTTCTATTATCATGACCATGGCTGGTTACGAAGCTACCTGGCTGGATCGAAATGAAGCCATGATGGGAGAAGCAAAGAAAAATGCAGGCCCCCTGGCAGACCAAATTCATTATGTGCTGATGGATGCAGAAGAATTGACCCTTCCTGAGAATACCTTCGATGTGATTGTTACAAGAAACCTGACCTGGACATTGCCCCATCCAAAGAAAGCCTATACCAGCTGGCATAGGGTACTTAAGAAAGGAGGAGTCCTACTTAATTTCGATGCCAATTGGTATAACTATTTATATAACGAGGAAGATAGAAAACTTTATGAAAGGGATCGGGAACAGGTAGAAGAAGCGGGTGTGTTTGATCGGTATATTTCTACTGATGTGGCGACTTGTGAACGCATTGCTCGTGAGATGCCTTTATCACCGGTCAAGCGGCCTCATTGGGATAGAGACGTACTAGAAAGTTTAGGCATGAAAGTCATACTTCATGAAGAAATTTCCGAAGAAATTTTACTTCCTGAAGAATTGCTCAACTTTGAAGCCACCCCGTACTTTTGCATAGAAGCAAGGAAAAGGTAGCAGCTTCCAGTTAGCAGCCTTAATCACCAGTTCCTACTTCCTATTTCATAAACATATCAATGGCTTTATTCATTCTCTCTATGGCATCTTGGTCATTTTCTTGGATGGCTTCCACAATGCAATGTTCCATGTGTTCTTTTAAGAGCTGTTTTCCTGTATTGTTGATTTCTGAACGCACCGCAGCCAGTTGAATCAACACGTCAGCGCAGTCTCTTTGGCTTTCCAACATTTTTTTAACTGACTCCAGATGACCGATAGATTTGGAAATGCGGTTGATAATGGCTTTGATCTTTTTGGGGTCATGGGTGTGGCTATGATTGTGAGGATGGCTATGGGCATAGCTTTGACCATCTTTTCCTATATGACAATGTGTGATTTCATGGGACATAAGTAACTCCTTTCATAAAGGGGGGTAGGTTTCTTTTATTATACGAAATGTAACCGCTTTTTTCATTATTCTTCCAGATGATTTGAGTGACCTTAAGCAGTTACTACATAGAAGGGTGATTTTGCAGTTTGTCTATTTCTAATCATTTTGAACTGTGCCTTAGACCGTATGTTTTCATAGTAATTTTATGAAATCTTTTGTACTATGTTATAGATATCGTAGTATACTATGGATAGCAGGAGGGAAAAAATGAGAGAGCTTCTACATGTATAACAATTACTTATTTTTAATCTTTTATTCATGCTATTTTAGCAAGAAGTGGATAAAGGAATAAAAAAAGGGTATACTCATATAGGAGCAAGTTTCAGTGGTAGTATTTGTAAAGGGGGAATTGATGATGTTCCGTTTTACTCTGCCTAGAGATATCTATTGTGGTCATGGCGCAATTTCTGAATTGTCTGTTTTAAAGGGCCACAAGAAAGCTTTCATTGTTACCGGTGGTCATTCTATGAGAAAAGGTGGCTTCCTGCAGAAAACAGAAAAAGTATTACAAGAGGCTGGTCTTGCTACCTATACGATGGAAGGTGTAGGAGCAGATCCTTCTATCGAAATCGTCAAGGAAGGTGCCAAAAAGATGGCAGACTTCCAGCCTGATGTGATTGTTGCCATAGGTGGCGGATCACCTATTGATGGAGCTAAGGCTATGTGGGTGTTCTACGAATATCCGAATTTGTCCTTTGATGATATCAAGAAACCATTTTCATTGCCGTCACTTCGTCAGAAAGCCATTTTTGTGGCCATTCCATCTACCTCTGGAACCGCAACAGAAGTGACTGCTTTCTCTGTCATCACAGATTATTCGACAGGGATTAAGTATCCACTCGCTGATTTCAATTTGACACCAGATTTCGCTATTTTGGATTTGGATATTCCGCTTACCATGCCAGCTAAACTAACAGCCCATACAGGGATGGATGCTTTGACTCATGCCACAGAATCTTATGTATCTACAGCGGCTAATGGATTTACAGAACCACTATCCAAACAGGCTGTATCTGATATTTTTGATTATATTGTGGCTTCTTATCATGGGGACAAAGAAGCTAGAGGCAAGATGCACATTGCTCAGTGCTTAGCCGGTATGGCATTCTCCAATGGCCTTTTGGGGATTACCCATTCTTTGGCACATAAAATTGGTGCTGTATTCCATATTCCCCATGGTTGTGCCAATGCCATTTTGATGCCCTATGTGATTCAGTTCAATAAAAAAGCCTGTCTCCATCGTTATGCCGATTTGGCTCGTACCGTAGGTCTTCCAGGTCATACTGATGACCAGCTGGTCATTGCTTATGAAGATGCGATTCAGGCTTTGGATCGTAAAATGGATATTCCTCTCACTTTAAAGGATTATGGCGTACCAGAAGATCTTTTCTTAGCAAAGAAAGATACCATTGCTCATAATGCTATGGGAGATGCTTGTACTCCAGAAAACCCACGGAAAGTGACAGAAGAAGAAATGGGTAAAATTTTGGAATGTGCTTACTATGGTAAACCAGTTACCTTCTAATGTATATAGCTAATATTGATTTGATATATGAAAAAGCCATTGGTTTTAGGATACCTAAAACCAATGGCTTTTTTGATTGATTTTACTAGTTTATAAATGACTATAGCGTATGTCAGAAAGAATGGGAGGGTGGGATGGACTTTTTCTCATTGTCCATTTCTTCCCTGGATACTAGGTGTTTTAAAAAGTAAAATCATAAGAGATCAAGAAGTATTGTATAACGCCTAAAGCCTCCCTTTTGGGGAGGCTTTTTTGGAGACGTTTTTTGAGGTTGTTGAGAAAGATTGTAACAATGAGTGGAATCATCACGGCCAATGGTGATTTCCTTTTGTTTACGATTTTATAATACAACGGTTTACTATAATTGTCAAGAAAATTTATTGCCAAAATTGACAATTGTTCAATGAAGTGGCAGATATTATTTGATATTCTGTGCAGTGTACATGGTCTGCTTTTACATGACCTATGATATATGATACACAAAAAAGCCCACTGTACTTTTTAGCTTCCTATTTTAGGGGACTGACACATGATAAGAAGGCAGATTAAGCGGTATCAAGCACAGGTGATAGATAACTAGTCAGTAGAGATGGGATATGTTAACTTTTTGAAACTAATAACTAGAAGCTTAAGTATGTCTTATGAAATCCAAAAAAGGGCTGTGACAAGATGAGAAAGTATCTTGTCACAGCCCTTTTGGGGTACATCTGATATGCTGTAGGGATTAGCCTTCATACACTTCAAATTCGTCTTTGCCTACACCGCATACGGGGCAAATGAAATCAGCTGGCAGGTCTTCAAATTTGGTGCCAGGAGCAATGCCATTATCCGGGTCGCCTTTGGCTTCGTCATAAATCCATCCACATACTTTGCATACATATTTTTTCATTATAGATTCCTCCTTTAATGTATAGGGGATTAGAGGCTTGTTACTAGAAATTGGAGAACATATCCCCAACCATGATCCTCATGTTGTACCCTATATTTATAACTCTCTATGTACAGTATATCATAGAATCTAGATTTATCAATATAGAAAAGCTAAAATGTTTATAACAAGTGGATAGTTACAGTCCATCGCTGACTATAATGGGTGCAAAGGAATTTGCAGGATGGTGCCTGTTTCTATGCATTTTAATAGCTACATTTTACCTCTTATGTACTCAAATAAAAAACGTTGCATTCCTGCTGTAGGAAATGCAACGTTTTTTGGTGCGAGCGAAGGGACTCGAACCCCCATGCACAAGGCGCAGGATCCTAAATCCTGTGCGTCTACCAATTCCGCCACGCTCGCATGTGGACTGATAAATATTATTATAATGGCTAAGCGCCGTTTGGTCAACTATTAAAGTAGGGAGAAATGCGTATGGAGAAGGGGGGCAAGCCAAATGTAAAGGCGCCCCCTTATAGTAGTGACCCCAATCAGATGTATTTGGCATGCTTTATAAGTTGCGCGTGCTACCTTCACTTTTCACTATGCACTTATAATTCAGCGGTGCAGTGAGGACAACGGGTGGCATCATCTGCAATCGCTTCTTTGCAATACGGACATTTACGTACTTCTTTGGCCGGGGCTTTTGGGAAAAAGCGATTGATTTGTTTGATGGCTATAAAAATGACAAAAGAGATGATTAAAAAGTCAATGACAGTATTTAAAAATTCACCATACGCAATGACAGGGATACCTAAATCTTTGGCTTCTGCTAGGGTAGAAACGGGTGTATCACTTAAAGGAATAAATAAGTTAGAAAAATCAATCCCCCCTAAGAGATATCCTAAAGGAGGCATAATGATATGGTTGACTAGGGAAGATACGATTTTACCAAAAGCAGCACCAATCACTACACCGACAGCCATATCTACTACATTGCCACGAAGTGCAAAATCTTTAAATTCTTTGAGCATACTCATAGGGGGACTCCTTTCTTCTTCAGTAGCAGAATATATGAATTATTTTTATCATTTTATCATATTGGAAGGATAGTAGAAAAGAAATATTTATAAAGTAATAAGATTTTAAAAAGAAAAGATTTATAGTCATTGGCTGACTATAGGACTATATTCTATTTATTTTGGCTATTTTCATGATTTACATATTCTGTTATTTATGTTACAGTCATAGTAATTTATTTCAAAAAAGGAGGAATTCAGATGCTGAAAAAAAGAGTCGTAGGTGTAGCAGGTTTGGGGCACGTTGGGGCCCATGTGGCCTTTTGCCTTGGCATGATGGGGATTGCCGATGAAGTATTGCTATGCGATGTAAAAGAACAGAAAGCCATCAGCGAATGCCAGGATTTAAATGATGCGGTTATGTATATGCCTAATCACACGGTATATAACATTACCGATTATGCCGGTTTGGCACAGTGCGATATCATTGTCAATGCGGTAGGTGATGTTAGCCTTTGCGCTTCCGGCGATAGAGATAGTGAATTAGAAAATAGTATTCACCAAGTGTCTCAATATATCCCTCAAGTAATGGCTGCTGGATTTAAAGGCATTTTTATTTCTGTAACCAATCCATGTGATGTGATTGCTCATCTGATTCAGAAATTATCTGGACTTCCCAGAGGGCGTGTCATAGGTACAGGAACATTGCTGGATTCTTCTCGTTTGATTCATGCCATTTCGGAACAGACTGGTTTGGATGCTAGAGGCTTCTTTGCGTTCATGCTGGGAGAACATGGCTCCTCTCAGATGGTTCCATGGTCTTTGATCAATTTTTACGGTAAATCATTAAAGGATATGGAAAAAGATCCTCGGTTTGTATTTGATAAAGAAAAAGTACAGGAAAGAGCGATCAAAGGCGGCTGGGTCACCTATGTGGGGAAACAGTGTACAGAATACGGCATTGCCTCTGCGGCTGCTACTTTGGTACGTACCGTACTTCATGATGAAAAACGTATTCTCCCCTGTTCGGCAGAGCTTCATGGGGAATACGGAGAACATGATGTATTCTGCGGCGTACCTGCATTGATTGGTATCAATGGGGTAGAAGAAGTGATGGAATATCCACTTACTGATGATGAAATGGCTACCTTTAAAGCATGTCTGGCTACCATTCATAAAAATATTGCCAAAGGAGATCAGATTTTAGGTCAATAAGATATAGGAGGTAGCTTCAATGCTTCTCTAGAAAAAGGATACAGGAATCGTGCTTAACATAGCAGAATCCTATATCCTTTTTTTCTTGGTGACATGTTTGTGATAGCCATTGGATCCTACTAAAGCGAGGGTATATTGATGGATGTCATGTTCTACGTCTCGTCAAAGGAAAGGCACGTATATTTTGGTCACATTCTAAAATACGAATGATAATAATATATAGATTATAATAAATGATTATTCAAATGCATACCGAATATTATATTAAACTGAATTAATGCATATTTTATAATAAATAAGTATCTCATTTATTTCATTTATTGAAAAGATAATTGATACTTATTTAAAGTAAGCTATTGAATTTATGGATTGCAGTGGGTAAAATGATATCAACGACATTACATAGAAATATCTATGTTAATTGTTCAGATATGAAGTGATTCATTGATTTGGAGTAAGGGAGAATTATATGAGACGCATCCATAAAGTACTGGTCGCCAATCGAGGCGAAATTGCTATTCGAGTATTTCGAGCCTGCAGTGAATTGGGTATTCGCACCGTTGCTATTTATTCTAAAGAAGATATTCTGTCTCTGCATCGTAACCGTGCTGATGAAGCGTACTTAGTAGGAGAAGGCGATAAGCCGATTGATGCTTATCTGGACATTGAAGATATCATTCGCATTTGTAAAGAACATGGGGTAGATGCCATTCATCCTGGCTATGGATTCTTGGCTGAAAATGCCAAATTGGCTCAGCGCTGCGAAGAAGAAGGCATTGTTTTCATCGGGCCGAAGGTGGAACACCTTATCATGTTTGGTGATAAAGTCAATGCTCGTATTCAAGCAGAAAAAGCAGGAATTCCTATGATTCCTGGTACGAAAGGTGCAGTCCATGATTTTGCAGAAGTCAAAGCTTTTGTAGAAACCTATGGACTTCCAGTCATGATTAAAGCAGTCAATGGTGGCGGCGGACGCGGTATGAGAAATGTAGACCGCATGGAAGATTTGGAAGAAGCCTACCAGCGTGCTAAAAGTGAAGCCAAAATGGCTTTTGGCGATGAAGAAGTATATGTTGAAAAATGCATTATGAACCCGAAACACATCGAAGTCCAGGTGATGGGAGATGAACAGGGGAATGTAGTGCATCTGTTTGAACGTGACTGCTCCATTCAGCGTCGCCATCAGAAAGTCATCGAAATGGCTCCTGCATGGTCTTTGCCAAGGGAACTGAGAGATAATATCTGCATGGCAGCAGTGAAACTTATGAAGAATGTTCACTATCTCAATGCAGGTACAGTAGAATTCTTGGTTGACCAAGATGAAAAACATTTCTATTTCATTGAGGTCAATCCCCGTGTCCAGGTAGAACATACGGTTACCGAAATGATTACTGACGTAGATATCGTGAAGAGTCAGATTCTCATTGCCGAAGGATATGCTTTGGATGGACCGGAAATTGCCATTGGTCAGCAGAATGAGATCTGGTATAAAGGCGTAGCTATTCAGTGCCGCATTACCACCGAGGATCCGCAGAATAATTTTATGCCTGATACAGGCAAAATCATTGCTTATCGCAGTGGTGGTGGTCCTGGTATTCGTCTCGATGCAGGTACTGCTTATGCAGGAGCGGTCATTACCCCTTACTATGACTCCCTCTTGGTTAAAGTGACAGCTCATTCCTTACATGCCAAAGATACCATTCACAAAATGCTTCGCTGTTTGGATGAATTCCGTATCTCTGGCGTAAAAACAAATATTTACTTCCTGCAAAATATGCTTCGGACCAGAGATTTCCAAGAAGGCCTCTGCGACGTGAACTATATCGATAGAAACCCATGGCTTTTGCAGGAACCGGATATGATTTCCGACCGTGGTACAAAGCTTCTGTCCTATATTGGTGATGTGACAGTCAATGGATATGCTGGTGCTGGGCATAAGGATAAACCGGATTTTGCTCCTCTTCCACTTTTGGATGCGTCCAAGGAAGATGCACCCCAGGGGACTCGCCAATTATTGGATGAATTAGGACCCGATAAATTTGCCAAATGGGTGATGGATCAAAAAGAAGTGATGTTTATGGATACCACTTATAGAGATGCCCATCAGTCTCTTTTGGCTACCCGCGTCAGAACCCATGACATCATGAATGCTATCCATTATACAGCAGTACATGTGCCGCAGCTCTTCTCTTTTGAAAACTGGGGTGGTGCTACTTTCGATGTAGCTTATCGTTTCTTAGATGAAAGTCCGTGGGAAAGACTTCGCCAGATGAGAAAAGCAGCACCGAATATTCTCTTCCAAATGCTCACCCGTGGTGCCAATACGGTAGGATATACTAATTATCCGGAAAATGTAGTTCGTCACTTTATCGACCAGGCAGCAGACAATGGAGTGGATGTATTCCGTATCTTTGACTGCCTCAATCAGCTCAATCATATGACTGTTACCATCGATGAAGTGCGCAAGAAAAATAAATTAGCAGAAGCTTGCTTCTGCTATACCGGAGATATCATGGATCCAAACCGTCAGAAGTATTCTTTGAAATACTATACGGATTTGGCAAAGGAAATGAAAAATGCCGGTGCCAATATCATTGCTATCAAAGATATGGCAGGTCTTTTGAAACCAGAGGCTGCTTATGCTCTGATTTCTGCCTTGAAAGATGCAGTGGATCTTCCGATTCATCTCCATAGTCATGAAGGTGGCGGATGTACACTTTACTCCTATGCCAAGGCAGTAGATGCAGGAGTTGATATTGTAGATGTAGCTACCAGCGCTTTCTCTAATGGTACCAGCCAGCCATCTATGACTTCTATGTACTATGCGCTGCAGGATAATCCGCGACAGCCGAAACTGGATATTGATGCATTGGAAACCATTGATCGCTACTGGCAGGGCGTTCGTCCTTATTATGCTGGTGTCGATTCTAAGATGGCTAGCCCGAATACCACAGTTTATCAGCACGAAATGCCTGGTGGACAATTCTCTAATCTCCGCCAGCAGGCGACTGCGGTAGGTCTTGGTGAAAAATGGCCAGAAGTATGCCGCATGTATGCTAAGGTCAATATGATGTTTGGAGATATTATCAAAGTCACTCCATCCTCTAAAGTAGTAGGGGATATGACCCTTTTCATGGTACAAAACCATCTCACTGAAGATGATATTTATGAAAAGGGAGATACTTTAGACTTCCCGCAGTCTGTAGTAGATTTCTTTGATGGCAAACTGGGCATTCCTTATGGTGGATTCCCAGAAAAACTGCAAAAAATTATTTTGCGAGGGCAGAAACCACACTTAGAAAGCCATCCAGAAGATGTAGATTTTGACAAGGTGAAGATGGAAATGAAAGAAAAACACATCCCCACCAGAGAAGAAGACGTATCTTCCTATTGCATTTATCCGAAAGTATTCTCTGACTATATAGATAGATACCATAAATATGGTGACTTGTCTCTTCTCGATACACCGACCTATTTCTTTGGTATGAAACTGGGCGAGGAAATCCGCGTTAACATTGAAGAAGGCAAGATGCTTTTGGTGAAATTGGACAATGTAACCAAGCCAGATGCAGAAGGCAATAGAGAACTTCAATTTGAATTAAATGGTATGCCTCGTGAAATTAAGATTCATGATGCTCACGTAGCAGAATCTGCTGCTACAGCTAGAAAAGCAGACAAAGATGTACCAGGGGAAGTGGGAGCTACCCTTTCTGGTTCTGTTGTTAAACTGCTGGTGGATAAAGGATCTTCTGTGAAGAAGGGAGATCCAGTGGTCGTGACGGAAGCTATGAAGATGGAAACGACCATTACCGCTCCTATAGATGGTATTGTCAGCGAAATTCATGTCAAAGCGGGACAGAGAATTGAATCTGGCGATTTGCTTATGGTTATAGAGTAATGCATTGGCAATTATATCTGCTCTCGAATTTGATATCATAAATGAAAATGGTGACCAGCAGACTGGTGACTAGTAAGTGGAATTTTTCTAGTCACTAGTTACCAGTCACGGGTCACCATTTTTTATAAAAAGCACCAAGTGACTTTTGTGTCATTTGGTGCTTTTTT
>DJPC01000151.1:783-5577 GCA_002439665.1 Dialister sp. UBA6422 | reverse complement strand
TAGTTGTCGGTTGTGTGGCCCCAACGACTAACAACTAACAGCCAGCAACAATCGAAAATCCATTTTCTTATCAGTTAAAAGATGAATGACCACCTACTATACACTATATATAATGTATATAAAATAAAAAAAGATTCTGCCACCCTTCTAAAGGGATAGCAGAATCTTTTTTAGTTTCTCGTGTTATGCAGAATAGAAAGAGAATCCATTATTCTCCCAGTGGAACCCACTTGCCGCCTTTAACTTCCAGAACGGAGAGGTCCATCTTCGGATCACGGTTGTCATCAAATGCAAAGGTACCAGTAGCGCCTTCGAAGTCTTTGATCTTAGCCAGGGTATCACGGAATTTCTTACGGTCAGTGGTGGTGCCGGACTGTTCTACAGCCTGATGGAGAACGTACATAGCATCATAAGCCTGAGCAGCGAACTGATCCGGTTCATGACCATATTTAGCTACGAAAGCTTTACGGAAGTTCTGAGCTTTTTCAGTCTGTCTTTCTGGGTTCCAAGGAGTAGCTACCAGAGTGCCATCAGCAGCAGCGCCAGCCTGTTTGATGTATTCAGGGCTGTTGAAGCCATTGCCTGCCAGAATTGGCTGGTTCATACCCATTTCACGTGCTTTCTTAACGATAAGAGCACCTTCCTGATAGAGGCCTGCTACAGCGATAACGTCTGGGTTAGCAGCCTGTACTTTGGTAAGCTGTGCAGAGAAGTCGGTATCCTTATCAGCAAAGGTTTCATCAGCTACGACTTCAAGGCCCAGTTTCTTGCAAGCGTCCAGATAGAATTGATGTTCACCTACCATCTGGTCGTTGTTGTTGGAATAGAGAATAGCGACTTTCTTGTATCCCAGTTTCTGATGAGACTTTTCAACCAGCTGTGGAATGTTCATTTTGCCTGGAATAGCGTTACGGAATACATAATCACCGATTTCAGTAACCTTCGGGCCAGTGGTGCCGGTACCAAATACAGCCACTTTGGACTGCTGAGCGATCGGGTCAGCTGCCATAGCTTCGCCTGTGGTCATTGGGCCTTCAACAGCCAGAACTTTATCCTGTTCAATGACTTTCTTCATAGCATTGATGGCTTCGTTCTTAACCAGTTTGGTATCATAGGTCTTGAGATCAATCTTAACTTTGGTGTTCGGATTGCTGTTGATTTCTTCAACAGCCAGATCTACACCGTCTTTCATAGCTACACCGTAAGCAGCACCAGGGCCAGTATAAGCGGTAATGAAGCCTAATTTTACAGTTTTACCTGCATCGCCAGCAGCACCAGAAGTAGCTTTCTTATCGCCGCCGCAACCTGCAAATGCACCACATACTGCTGCTGCAGCCAGAACAGCTGCCATTCCTTTTAACCATTTTCTCTGCATAATACTCTACCTCTTTCATCATTTACTTATTTATCGACGCCAAAACCCATGATGTATGAAAAAACAAAACCTCCGCCTGTTATCTCTAACAGGCGGAGGCGCTAAGCGCGGTACCACTCCGATTTCTCGCTTTTCCTGCATAAGTAAAAGTAAAGCAATAAAAAACGCCCATCTTCCAAGGAAGATAGGGGCGAAGTCTTTCGCGGTACCACCCTACATTATACTTTGCAGTTCCTATTCGTAACGTGAATGGACGCCTGCTATTACTTGGTTCACAGCAAGGGCTCTCGAGTGATATACTTACTATCTATTCGCCGATTCTCACCGTCCATCGGCTCTCTGAAGAATATCTGAATAAGTCGTTTGTCTCGTTCATAGCTTCATGGTTTCTTTGGTTGTCTGAATTGTGTATATCATAATACCCCATTTGGAACTTGTCAAGTATTTTTTATAGATTGACTCTTCTCATTTCCCATAGAACCACCGATTGTTCATTTGTTATACATTTGCTATAATAGATAAAAATTTTATTACTATTCGGAGCGTGAAATTATGAAACAAGACAGACTGTGCACTGTTATTGTGAATCCCACCGCTGGACGAGAACGAGCCCCTAAATACATTCCTCTTCTTCACACCACATTGGCTAAACGATTTGATGACATCACCATCAAATTAACAGAAAAAGCAGGAGATGCCACAGAATTTGCACGAATTGCCGCCGAAAAAGGGCGGGACGTGATCTGCATGGGTGGTGACGGTACCATCAATGAAGTCATCAATGGCATGGTCCCTGTACAAAGTGACTCTGCTTTTGGATTTATTCCTTTTGGTACAGTCAATGATCTGGCCCGCGCTCTCCATATTCCCCGTTCCCCCCAAGGGGCTATTCGCATGCTAGAGACAGCGGTCAAAAATAACATTGATGTAGGTAAAATCAATGATCAGTATTTCATCAATGTAGTAGCCGCAGGTCTTATTTCTGAAGCAGTCAGCCAAGTCACCATTAAAGAAAAAACTTTATTTGGTTCTTTGGCCTACTTCATGAAAGGCATGCAGGTGCTAAATAAGCAAAAATCCTATCACTTTACCATTGAAGATGAAAATGGGACTATGATCCAAGTTTCTTCCCCTCTCATAGCAGCCATGCTGACCGATTCTGCAGGAAGTTTTAGAAATCTGATTCCTCCGGAAGATAGAAATAAGGGAATTATTAAGCTTTGTTTATTCCATGATTTTGCTTGGATGAATGCTCTCCGACAAGCCCCTAAATTACTAGCTGGGTTCCAGATGGGGCCAGACTTTGTCACTGTGGTAGGTATAAAAAAGGCACATATTTCCATCAAGGAAGATGATACCCTATGGACCAATGTGGATGGGGATAAGGGGCCAAAATTCCCCATTGATTTAGAAATTTTACCATCCAGACTTCCTGTATTCGTTCCTCCCCATATTGATGATACCGCTACGCATCTCCCCCATTTCTTTGAAAAAGTAGCTCCTCATATGCATTTTCCTTGGAATGAAAATGACGATATCACGGGAACCACCATAGAAGAAGTGGTAAAACAAGTACAAGAAAAAGAAGCAAAAAATAAAAAGCAATAAAAAATGCAGCGAACCATATTTCACCTTGGTTCGCTGCCCTTTTATTTTGCCCAAATAATCTCCCTATCCTACCATCAAGCAGAAGTGAGCCCATCTTGACTTGGCTATCAATGATGAGCTATCTCCTCTTGAAATAAATCCCACAAAATAGGGTGTGCCTCAATGCAGAAGCATTGGGTCACACCCTATTTTTATTTTCTATATAAAGCTCATACCTACTATGCGATGGCTTTCTGTTTTTTAGTTCTGAAATACTGCATAGCGAAAACAGCCCCTAAAACAACCACGCCCACAATATCTGTTAGCATACGAGGATCGATCAAAGCCAGACCACCTGCTAAAAGAATCAGTCTTTCTAATACATTGGCTTTGCAATAGAGCTGTCCAATCATAGCAGCAGAGACGCCTACCATACCAATTAAGGCCGTAATAGTAGTTTCTGTCATGCCAAGTACCGTAGCATTGATCCCCAGAAGTTCTGGAGATAGAACAAAGACATAAGGAATAATAAAAGCAGCGATGCCAAGTTTTGATGCATTCACCCCTGTTTTCAGAGGATCACCGCCAGAAATAGCGGATCCAGCAAAGGCTGCCAACGCCACTGGCGGAGTGATATCTGCAATGATACCAAAATAGAAGACAAACATATGAGCAGCCAAAACTGGAACGCCCAGCTGAATGAGAGCCGGTGCGGCAATGGTAGAGGTAATAACGTAATTGGCTGTGGTAGGAACGCCCATTCCCAAAATTAAAGAAGTGAGCATGGTGCAGAAAAGAAGAAGCATGAAATTACCTGCTGCAATATCTACCAAAGCAGAGGCTAACTTCAGACCTACACCGGTTTTGGTTACAATACCAATGATCATCCCTGCAGAAGCACAAGCAATAAGAACGCCCAAAGCACCTCTTGCACCTTTAACCAAGCCGTCAATGATATCAGCTATGCTCATACGAGTATTGGCACGAAGCATAGCACTGGCGATGGAAATAAAGATCCCTGCCAAAGCAGCTTTCATGGGGGTATAACCGGAAGCCAGAAGGCCAATAATTGCAATGAGCGGAATGGCCAAATGGCCTTCTTCTTTTAAAATCTTACCCCAAGGTGGCAATTCACTCTTCGGTGTACCTTTCAGATCATTTTTCTTGGCCTCAAAATGAACCCCTAAGAATACGCCAATAAAATACAACACAGCTGGCACAATGGCTGCCTTAACGACTTCCATATAAGGAATCCCTACAAATTCTGCCATAAGAAAAGCGGCAGCGCCCATGATAGGAGGCATGAGCTGACCACCTGTAGAAGCAGCCGCTTCTACAGCGCCGGCAAAGTTTTTATGATATCCCAATTTCTTCATCATCGGAATGGTAAAAGAACCAGAACCGACTACATTGGCTACAGAAGAACCGGAAATCGTTCCCTGCAAAGCGGAGGAAATAACAGCCACTTTAGCAGGACCGCCAGAAGCCCATCCGGCAATGGCATTGGCAATATCAATAAAGAATTTGCCAAGACCTGTTTTTTCCAAATAAGCGCCAAAGAGGATGAAGAGAAAAATAAAGGTAGAAGACACGCCCATAGGGATACCAAATACACCTTCTGTGGTAAAGAACAAATGCCCTACCATCTGCTTGATAGTCAGACCTCTATGGGCCAAAGGTCCAGGAAGATAGGGGCCAAAGAAACCATAAGCCAAGAAGCAGCATACCACGATCACAATAGGAAGTCCTACAATACGGCGCGCTGCTTCAATGATCATGACAATTCCTAGTACCCCAATGGCCGTATCCATAGGAGTAGCCGTACCAGCACG
>DJPC01000151.1:0-730 GCA_002439665.1 Dialister sp. UBA6422 | reverse complement strand
ATATAAATAGGAGGAATCATGGCAAGCACAGCCAACGCTACATCGATGGGATGGAAGCGTCCTTCTTTAATCCAGGATTTCTTAGTCGGGCAAAGCAAATACACCAGGCAAATCCCAAAAGATAAATGCACGCAGCGCTGAATCATAGCATCTAAGGCGCCAAAGAAACCAGTATAAATTTGGAATAAGGAAAAGCAAATACAAATCACGGCAATGATTTTAGCACATACGCCCTTATATTCTGCGGTATTGGATTCTTTATCCAATTCCTTTAATTTCTTTTGTAATTCTTCCGACATTTCTCCTTCTGCCGGAGCTTTTACATCAGGGTTTACCCCTTTCTTTTCTAAATCAGTCAAATTCATCAACTCCTAATTTCTTTTTTCTTGTAGAGCATCTGATACAAAGGTGCTACATACAGATGTAATTCCTTTCCCACAGGCATCAATTCATTCAAATCGTACTCTGTATCTCCTACATACACTTTTTCATTATTGGTGACACCATTTCGGATAGACAGTTCAGGAAATGGACGATCTATATTGTCCAAAACAAACCAACCATCTTCTTCACGGAAATCCCCATCTTCTTTCGAGAAAGGAAGTCCAACCCCCATAGATTGATATTTTGTAGATTTCAGTACAAAACCGGTAGCCATTTGGTTCACTTCTAAATATTCATGAATCATGGTCTTTTGTACTGAATGGCGATACACCAAGGTCACCGGTGT
>DJPC01000072.1:3822-5213 GCA_002439665.1 Dialister sp. UBA6422 | reverse complement strand
GTAAGGCTATCAGGATAGGAATAGATGGTATCTAAGATAGGGAGGTATTTGTATCTTAGATACCATTTATATACTGTATGTCAATCGTGGGAGGCTCCTATGATAAAGAGAATGATTTCTTTGGTGATGGCACTCCTTTTGTGTGTATCTTTTCAGGTGGCTCAGGCAGAGACGCAGCGTATAGCACCCTTGAAAACTGTAAAGGTAGGATATCTACTTTTTGATGGGTATCAAGAAGGACGAGAAGGGGAACCCAAAACAGGGTATGGCTACGAATATCTGCAAAAGATAGCCTATTATTCCAACTGGCAGTATGAATATGTGTATGGCACATTTTCTGAGCTGCTAGATCAGTTATCTCGTGGTGAAATCGATGTCATGGGCGATTTGTCTTATACACCTGAGAGAGCCATGAAATTCAATTATGCTGCAGAAGAACAAGGACGGGAGTATTACTACCTTTTCATCAGCAAAAATAATTCCCGGGTCAATATGAATGATATCACCACCTTGGATGGCATGCGTATCGGTGTGGCTCGTGGTACCGTCCAGGTCCCTATGCTTAGAGAATGGCTCAAAAGCCAGGGTATTCACTGCGAGATTGTGGAATATGATACCAGTGATGAGCGGCAAAGAGATATGGATTATGGGGTCATCGATGGGACAGTTTCTCCCAATATCACCAGCAGTGATGCCAATAACTGGGTGGTGGTAGCTAGGATCGGTAATTTGCCCTTTTATTATGGGGTAAATAAAAATCGACCGGACCTTTTGCGGGATTTGAATGAAGCCATGATGCAGATTCATCGTTCTGATTGGTACTACAATGAACGGGTGTATTTGAAGTATTACAGTAAAAATTCCGTATCCAGTACGTACCTTTCTCCGCAGGAACAAGAATGGCTTACCAAGCATCCGGTGATTCGTGTGGGATATTTAAATCATATGTATCCCTATTGCGGAAAAGATGAAAGAGGTAAGGTAGAAGGGATTCTGGCGGAATTTATTCGCCATATGGAAGAAACCTACGGGGTGAAACTGGAACCTATTTCCTATGAAAACCGGAATGATATGGCACAAGACCTTCATGAAGGCACCATTGACGTGGTCTTTCCTACCTTGGGCGGCTTTTGGCTGGCAGAAAAAGAAAATCGTATGCTTTCAGAAAGCCTCACTGATAGTTCCATGCTGCTCCTCCTCAAAGAAGGCTATCAAAAACAATGGGTGCAAAAGATAGCCGTACCAAGCACATATGATTTCTATGAAATCTTTGCCAAAGAGAAATATCCGGCGGCAGAAATCGTCAAGTGTACGGATCTGGAAGGATGTCTTAAGGCTGTCAAAGAGGGAAGAGCCAATAGCACGCTTGTTGACTCTAACTATTACTATGC
>DJPC01000072.1:0-3674 GCA_002439665.1 Dialister sp. UBA6422 | reverse complement strand
ATTGCTCAAAAAGATGTGATCCAAGCCAGACTGGCTCAGCTCAATCATGGACAAAAGATGACGCTGATGCAGTTTGTTAAACAGCATATAGGGGCTACCTTAGGGGGAGTCATCGCATTGATTGCCCTGCAAGCTGCTATTTTCACTCTTTATATCCTTCGTCTCAGAAAAAGCCAGAAGCTTCTTTTGGCTTCTACCAAACAGGCCAAAGAAGCCAGTGACAGTGCGAAAAGCGCCAGCCAGGCGAAAAGTGAATTTTTGGCCAATATGTCCCATGATATCCGCACGCCTATGAATGCCATCATGGGTCTGGCTACGGTGGGTAAGCTAGAAGCCGATGACCCAGTCAAAGTCCGGGAATACTTAAATAAAATCGAAGTGAGCTCCCATTTGCTCTTAAATCTCATCAATGATATCCTTTGCATGTCTGCCATTGAACGAGGAAAGATGAAAATCAGTCAAGAGCTTTTTAATTTCAAGAAAATGCTCAGTGAATTGGTGACTGTCTTTTATCAGCAGAGCAAACATAAAGGGGTGGATTTTCACCTTTCTATGTATAGTGTGACAGAAGAAATGCTGGTGGGAGATGAGCTGCGTATCAGCCAGATCATTATGAATCTACTAAGCAATTCCATCAAATTTACTCCCCCTGGCGGGTCGGTGCACTTCAAGATTACCCAAATCTTCCATACCGAAGAGGAAGTCATCATGCGCTTTGAAGTGAGCGATACAGGGATCGGCATGAGCGAGGAAATGCTCTCCCGCCTGTTCTCTCCTTTTGAACAGCAAGATTCTTCCATTACCCGTAAGTATGGGGGCAGCGGCTTAGGTATGGCGATTACGAAAAATCTCACTACCTTAATGAATGGACATATTTCTGTAGAAAGTAAGCTCCACGAGGGTACTCATTTTACTGTAGAATTGCCTTTGCAGGTGGCCCATGAACCGGCTGCAGAACATAAAGATTATAAAAATCTCCATGTCCTTTTGGTCGATGATGATGTAGATGCTTGCCATTATTGTGATTCCCTGCTGAAGGAATTGGGTGTCAGAAGTCATTATGTGACAAGCGGCCAAGAAGCTTTGGAAGCTTTGGGGGAAGCAGAAGACAAGGGAGACCCTTATAAACTTTGCTTCATTGATTGGCAAATGCAGCATATGGATGGCATCGAAACCACGAAACAGATTCGCCAGATTTTTGGCAAAGATTCTGTAGTGGTCATCGTATCTGCCTATGATTTGGATGAAGTAGAAGCCGATGGCGTAGCAGCTGGGGCGGATTATTTCATGATGAAACCTTTCTTCCAGTCCAGTTTAATTTCTGTCATCAATCAGGCTTTGGGGCATACCGCAGATGATGAACATGTTTATACGAAATATGATTTTAGTGGGAAACGCGTATTGATTGCCGAAGATGTGGCTCTTAATATGGAAGTGGCAGTCAAGATGCTGCACTTAGTCGGTGTAGAGACGCACTGCGCAGAAAATGGCAAAGAGGCTGTCCAGCTCTATAAAAATGCACCGGATGGATATTTTGATTGCATTTTGATGGATGTCAATATGCCTATCATGAATGGCTTGCAAGCAGCTATGGCGATCCGGAAATCTAGGAAGAAAGATGCTAGGAGCATTCCTATTTATGCCATGACGGCCAATGTATTTGCTGAGGATATCAAAGCCGTAGAAGCCTCTGGCATGAATGGACACATTGCCAAACCAGTGGATGTGGATGATTTGTATAGTACGTTGCAAGAAGCCTTTAACATAGAGGCAAATCATAAGAAGAAGGAGCAGAAGTGATGAATCGTTATAAATTGTTTCAAGCAGGAGTCGATGTGAATGAAGCGTTGGAACGTCTTGGTGGTGATAAGGCATTGTATGAAGATTTGCTGACCCATTTCAAAGAAAGTCCTCGCTTTACTAACTTGCTGAAAGCTATGGAAGATAACGATACTAAAGAAGCTTTTCAACTGGCACATGCATTGAAAGGAACGGCTGGAAATTTGAGCTTTAACCGTTTGTTTGATTCATTACAACCTCTTGTAGAAGCTCTTCGAGAAGGGAATATGGAACTGGCAAAAGCCAATTTATCTCAAGTGGAAGTATCTTACCAGATTTTACTAGAAGCGTTATAATACATATTGACTGATGACTAGGAATGGGGATTAGGGACTAGGTCTCTCATCCCCATTTTTATTTTCATCATGTACATCTTCACCCCTGGTTATAAGATTCTTATGGGGTAAAAAGAAAGAGGGTATTTTATGAAAAAACATATCATTGTCATAACCACTGGCGGTACCATCGCCATGAAACCAGATCCCAAAACAGGCGGCTTGGTGCCCGCTGTATCGGGAGAAGATTTAGCAGCTGCTGTACCAGGTCTATCTCAGTGGGCCGATGTGGAAGTGGTCGAATTTTCCAATGTTCCAAGCGGCTGGATGGATACTGAAAAAATGTGGAAACTGTCTAAGCTCATTGATTCCTTGGCAGAAGAAGGAAAAGCCGATGGCTTTGTGGTGACCCATGGGACAGATACATTGGAAGAAACCGCTTTCTTCTTGGACCTCACTTTACACACCGATAAACCGGTATGTGTCACCGGAGCTATGCGTGGTGCAGCAGACCTTTCTGCTGATGGACCGGAAAATATCCTTTCCGCTGTTCGAGTAGCCGCTGATGACATGTCTTGCGGGATGGGCGTCCTGGTATGTCTCCAGGATCGAATCTATGCGGCATGGGATGTGACCAAATTCCATACCACCAATCCGGATACCTTTAGAGACCTGCAGTATGGTCCTTTGGGAACCGTGTACAGCCATCGCATCATTTATGGCCGCCGCCCGGTAGGACATATTCGTCTCCATCCAAACCATATTGAACCAGATGTATGGATGGTGGGATGCTGGTCTGGCATGGATGGAAAATTGATTGAAATGGCAGGAAAAGCTCCCATCAAAGCCTTGGTGGTAGATGCTTTAGGATGCGGAAATGTACCGCCTCTTTGCCGCAAAGAAATGATGAAACTAGGGGCAAAAGGACTGCCCATGGTACTTACCACTCGCGTACCTACAGGAAATGTCATGGAAGAATATAGCTATGAAGGAAGCGCCCTTTCTATGAAAGATAGTGGTCTTATTTTAGGAGATAGACTTTCTGCCTGGAAAGCTCGTCTGCTTTTGGTTGTTGCACTTGGTGTCACAAAAGATAGAGAAGAACTTCGGAAGATCTTTGAAAGCTTGGCAGATGGTGTGCGGTAGATAGCAAGTTGTCCAGGGGACACGTTTTGTTGAATCGTGTATACGGTGTATTGTAAATCAAGAACAAGGATTCTCACTTCGTGGTTATGTTTCGTTTTATCGAAGGGAGAATCCTTGATATTTTTCTTCAAAAAAATATTTTAAAAAGCATAAAAATTTTCTTGACAGATATATCTGTGACTGATATAATACATAAGTCAGTTAACCACTGACGCAAATAAATAAGTCGCCAATCATTAGGTTGGGGAACAACTGTGGAGAGGTGTCCGAGCGGTTGAAGGTGCATGATTGGAAATCATGTTGACGGCGAATACCGTCACGGGGGTTCGAATCCCCCTCTCTCCGCCACAGAGTAAAGAGTCTATCGAAAAGATAGGCTCTTTTTTCTTTGTTATTAGTTGTTGGTTGTTGGTT
>DJPC01000173.1 GCA_002439665.1 Dialister sp. UBA6422 | reverse complement strand
ATATCGATATTCCTAAAAATATAAATATCCTATCCATTCTATCTCTTTACTGCCCATCAGTAAATAAAGCTCGTGCCATTCTTATCATATCCTATGGGGATACCTAAAAATCCCCTACATACGCCAAAAGGCTCTCCAACGGAGAGCCTTCCTCGCTAGGAATATTATTCGTATTTATCAAAATCCATATCATTCAGGATATCTCTGAGCTTCATCAATTCTTCTTTGGTCAGTGTGAGCCCTTTTGTCATGGCTGTATGATCTTCATTCCAGGAGCGGAGATCAAATTTTTCGCCCCGGTTATTCCAACTGGTATAGGTGAGCTGTTTCTTCCAACCATTGGCTGCGGTAGAAAGGTCACCTAGTTCTTCTTGAATTGTATAGGTAATTTTAGCCATTTTATTTTGTCACCTCATGGTCTATTAAGATATGGCTATATGGTATCATATGAAATTCATGAAATCAAGTTATAGGACTTGTAAGTTTGTACCTTATCTAGTCACCAGTCACTACGCAACGCTGTTAAGTTAAGGATTTAAGCCAGTAAGCATGATTTGGCTTGTGATGACAGGTTACTCAGGTTCCTCAAGTTGCTAAAGCTGCTCAGGTTCTTCGAATGTGCCGATAGACGCTAGGGTTATCATCTCATTTGGGGAACCTGAGAAACCTGAAAGTCCTGAGCAACCTGAGAAACCTTGCTCTACCAGGGCCTAGCTACTAATCCCTAATCCCTAATCCTAATCCCCAGTCACTAGTCACCCAAAAAGAGGATGTGACAACGGGAAGCGTGTGTCACATCCTCTTTTTATATCAATTGGATTCTTCATCTCTTTTGGTTTCTACCCAATCCTGAAAGGAGGATTTATCATTCACTGATACATAAGAAAGCTGCACTGGAAGGGCTACCATGCCGCCTACTATAGGCGCGCCGATATAGAGCCTATCCCAATGGCTAGATACACCAGCTACTTCTTTGTAATCCACAGGCATATACAAGGCCTGAAGGGTCAAATAATAATCAAAGGACAAGAATGACCAGGGCACGGCTACTAGAAGCCGCCTTTCACAAACCAATGCTACTGGATGGTGGACCCGATTGATCCGCCAAAGGGAAAATGCAACTACCAAAGCCGCTATCATCCAATAGGGCATCCCTTTTTCCATAGCTAATATAATACTAGCTACACTGATAGACACATAAATCAGAGAAAGGACGATAATATAAGCTTTTGACCGGTAGCATTCCCAAAGGACTTTCCCATACAGTTCTTCTTTAAAAGTATCCACAATATCACCCTCTCAAAGGAAATTCATGACACCTATTTCCTGTAGTAAACCATCATCCTCTCTTATAGTATCTCCATGGCTTCTGCCACCTGGGAGTACCGAAAACAGCATCGTAAATGAGCCATTTCTTAGCCTCTTTTTCGTTCCATTTCCTTCTCTTCTTTCCTGTTTCTACAGAAAGAGGACGAAAAGCTGCCACATCCATGTGGCTTTGCGCTTCTTCTTTTCCTGCTTTTTCTTGCCATTGTTTTTCATCCTTGGCAATAGAAGAGGACACAGATACTGGCCGAAGAGATGGTTTTACTTCTTTTTTTATTGTAGCAGAAATCGGTTTGGAACTCAAAGTTTTTTCTACTTTCTGTTTTACTTCTGTATTTAAAACAGTCACTTCTTTGGGAGATGTTTCTTTGGTGTCTTCTTTTTTCTCTCCCCAGGAAGTCAAAATCCGCTTTCTTAATTTTCCATAATCATAGCCCTTCCCAGGACTAGGAGCTCCTAGCGTTTCAGAAGGAGCCGGCTTCTCCCTTGGGGGGATCGGTATTTCTTCCTTCTCCTCCCCTTTCCTTTCTGAAGAAGGGGAAGGAATGTCTCCCCCATGGCCCAATTTCTTTCGATCCCCTAAGAAGGCTTTCCATAGGAAAAAGGCCCATACCAAAAAGAAGATGATATCCATGAAATCAAAATCCATGGCATTCCTCCTTACTGCTCAGAATGACCGGGTACATCTTTTCCAGAAATAGTGGCACGCATGTCTGTATCGGCTTCAATATTTTTCATCTGATAATAATCCATCACCCCCAAATGGCCTTCGCGCAAAGCTTCTGCCATAGCTTTTGGTACTTCTGCCTGGGATTCCACCACTTTGGCCTGCATTTCCTGGGTATAAGCCCGCATTTCTTGTTCCTTTGCCACAGCCATGGCTCTTCTTTCTTCTGCTCTGGCCTGGGCGATCTGTTTATCTGCTTCTGCCTGGTCAGTTTGCAGCTGGGCACCAATATTTCTGCCTACATCCACATCGGCGATATCAATGGAAAGAATTTCAAAGGCTGTACCAGAATCTAGTCCCTTTCCTAAAACGGTACGGGAAATATGATCTGGATTTTCCAATACATCGGTATGTTTTTCAGAAGAACCTACGGTGGTGACGATCCCTTCCCCTACACGGGCAATGATGGTGGCTTCTCCAGCCCCGCCGACCAGACGGTCAATATTGGCACGAACGGTCACTCTGGCTCTCACCTTCAGCTCGATCCCATTTTTAGCTACCGCAGAAATGGTAGGGGTTTCAATCACCTTTGGATTGACGCTCATCTGTACCGCTTCTAGCACATTACGGCCTGCCAAATCGATGGCAGCGGCCTGTTCAAAGGATAGACTAATCTGTGCCCGGTGAGCCGCAATCAAAGCATCTACCACATTGTCTACGTTCCCGCCAGCCAGGTAGTGGGCTTCTAGCTGATTCACATTAAGAGCCAGCCCTGCCTTGGTGCCTTTAATCAAAGGCAATACAATCATCCGTGGTTCTACCCGGCGGATACGCATGCCTACCAGATTGAAAAGGGAAATATTGACCCCTGCTGCTAAGGCAGAAATCCAAAGCCCAATGGGCACGAAATGTAAAAATACAGAAAGT
>DJPC01000181.1:7785-7939 GCA_002439665.1 Dialister sp. UBA6422 | reverse complement strand
TTTCCCGTCAGCGCTATTGGGGCTGCCCGATTCCGATCATTCACTGCCCGCATTGCGGCAATGTATTGGTACCGGAAAAAGACCTGCCAGTCAAACTGCCGGAAGATGTCAACTTCGTAGCAGGAGCTACCTCTCCATTGGAAACCAGTGCATC
>DJPC01000181.1:2989-7711 GCA_002439665.1 Dialister sp. UBA6422 | reverse complement strand
ACCTTCATTGATTCTTCCTGGTATTTCATTCGCTACTGCGATCCCCACAATACAGAAGAACCATTCAATAAAGACAAAGCCAATTACTGGATGCCTGTAGACCAGTACATCGGCGGTATCGAACACGCGATCCTTCACTTGCTCTATTCTCGCTTCTTCATGAAAGTGCTTCAGGATGAAGGCATGGTGGATTACCCAGAACCATTCACCAACCTGCTTTGCCAGGGCATGGTGCTCAAAGATGGTGGCAAGATGAGTAAGTCTGTAGGCAATGTAGTATCCCCAGAAGAAATCGTAGGGAAATATGGCGCCGACACAGCTCGTCTCTTCATCCTCTTTGCTGCTCCTCCGGAAAAAGATCTGGAATGGTCTGACCAGGGCGTAGAAGGTTCTTACCGCTTCTTAAAGAGAGTATGGACCATTGTAGGCAAGTATCTGGATATGGCTAAAGAAAGCAAAGGCAAACTGTCTTCCGATGAATTTGCTCTTCGCAGAAAACTGCACCAGACCATTAAGAAAGTCACCGAAGATCTGGATGGCAAATTTGCATTCAATACAGCTATTTCCTCTATCATGGAACTGGTGAATGACATGTATCGCTTTGTAGATGGTCATGACACCATTGAAGAAAGCCTGGCTAAGGAACTCAATAGAAATCTTTTGATCCTCCTGGCTCCATTTGTTCCTCATATCACAGAAGAACTGTGGCAGGATATTGGAGAAAAAGAAGAAAGCATCCATCTGGCTCATTGGCCGTCTTACGATGAAAAAGCAATGGTAGTGGATGAAGTGGAACTGGCTGTACAGGTCAATGGTAAAGTCCGCGCCACCATGACAGTACCGGTTGCTATGAGCCGCGAAGATGTGGCTGAAAAAGCCAAAGCACTGCCGGATATTCAGAAATTCACAGAAGGTAAAAACATTGTGAAAGTCATTGTAGTACCTAAGAGAATTGTGAATATAGTGGTCAAATAAGACAGTATAGAAAAAGAGAGTCCAAAGAATGTGACAAAATTGTTTCCTATTTTGTCACATTCTTTTTTTATGCTTTTTAGGTGTAGTAAATAGTAGGCAGCATATCGTAAACTGCAAACTGTGAACCGCAAACTGCAAACTGCAAACCGTCTACCATTTCCCATTTCCCTATTCCATAGGAGAATAGTATAATAAGTAGAAAGAAAATAATGGGGAAAGAAAAGATAGATAGAGATGGAGAGGGAACGTTGATATGATAAGACAGCTTGTACAAGCCATGAATCATTTGCATCGAGGCGTTTTGATTTGTGGCGGTTTTGCTTTGTTTATGCTGCTAGGCGCGCTGCTATTGATGCTTCCTATGGCACAGACTGGGCGGTCGGAGGTCTCTTTTGTAGATGCTCTTTTTATGTCCGTTAGCATTGTGAGCGTGACAGGTATGTCTATGTTTGATCTTCAAGGAGATTTCACACTATTCGGGCAGCTTGTAGTTTTATTTCTTATGCAAGTAGGCGGACTGGGCATTATGACCATTATGGCCATGGTGAGTATTTCTACAGGTCGCAAAATTCGTCTGCAAGAACGACTGCTCATCCGAGATTCTTTCAATCTGCAAACTCCATCTGGCATGGTCATGCTGGTAAAGAAAATCATTTTTATGACTTTGGCAGTGGAACTTGCTGCAGGGACTTTGCTAGCTATTTATTTTTGGGGTACCTATGGATGGCAGGGCATTTATTTCGGTTACTGGCATGCCATATCTGCCTTTACCAATTGCGGAATGGATATCATGGGAGAAGATGTAGGATTTGCCGGCATGGCGGCTGACCCTTTTGTAAGTACCATTATTGTAATGACCATGTTTTTAGGCGGTGTGGGCTTTGTGGCTTTAGACGATTTACTTCGCTGTCACAAATGGGCCAGGCTGTCTTTAAATAGTAAATTTATCTTTACTATGGAAGCGATATTGATCCCTCTAGGAGTGATTGTTTTCTACCTTCTAGAAGGGGACAATCCCAATACCATGGGCCATTTGACCACGGCAGAAAAATGGCAGACTGCCTTCTTTATGTCGGTCTCTTCTAGATTGGCAGGATTTACACTCTTTGATATTCATGAAATGATGAGTGCTACGGTCCTTATGGTCATGATGTTCATGTTCATCGGAGCGGCTCCGGTTTCTACCGGTGGCGGGATCCGTACCACCACAGTGGGACTTTTGCTATATTCCTTGTGGACTTGGGTACGGGGAAGGAAACATGTGGTTCTATTTCATAAACAAGTGAAAGCAGACTGCTTGGTGAAAGCATCCAATGTATTTACCCTAGCTATTTTACTCACCTTTTTAACAGCCCTTCTGGTCTTTTTGCTAGAACCGTCTAATTTTAATTTTGAAGATGCCCTATTTGAATCAGTCTCTGCATTTAGTACCGTAGGCTTTAGTATGGGGCTGACCAATGAGTGGAATACACCTTGTAAAATTGTTTTAATGATAGCCATGTTCATTGGCCGTATTGGCGTCATGACCTTGGCTGTGGCATTTGCTACGTCTTCGGATAAACCGATTCGGTATCCAGAAGAAAATGTGATCATTGGATAACTATCTTTTGCATACTTAGAGCATAGCTTGCATCAAGGATTTCTTAAGTTCATTGATTTTTAGGCTAAGCTTTCCTTTCAAAGGGATGATACATGTCCCCTATGGATGATGCAAACGGCACAAGATGAAGCAGCAACAAACAACCAATACAGTAAAGAGAGGTTTCTTATGGGACAGAAATTACAATTTTTTGTCGCCGGTCTAGGGCGATTTGGAAAAAGCGTAGCCACGACTTTGGAAAAAATGGGATATGACGTGATGGCTATGGATAGCGATGAAGAAGTGGTACAAGACCTATCCGATACGTTAGGGTATGTAGTTTGCGGAGATTGTTCTGACGAAAAGAGCCTAAACGCCATTGGAGCGGGCAATGCGGATATTGCTGTCGTTTCTGTAGGCGACTTGTCAGCTAGCTTAATGACCACCCTTCTTTTGAAAGAAATGGGGGTCAAAAAAATTGTGGTCAAAGCATTAGGTACCGTACATGGTAAAATGCTTCAGAAAATCGGAGCCGATAAGATTATCTATTCTGAAAAGGAAATGGGAATCCGTGTGGCTCACAATTTAATTTCCCCAGGCATTGTGGATTATATTGAAATGGAAAACAATATCACCATTTTATCGATCCATGTTCCTGCCGAATGGATTGGTAAGACCATTTTGGATTTGGACATTCGCCGAAAATACAACATTACCGTAGTAGCGATCAAACGGGGAGGCGATATGTTCGTCAATCCAAGACCAGATATGCAAATGGGAAAAGAAGATATGCTAGTCATTTTAGGGGATTCTGAAAGCGTCAAAGGCGTTACCGCTACCTTGGAGCAGTAGACGGTGAATGGTAAATGGTAAACAGTAAACGGTAGACAGTAAACCGTGTACCGTGAATCATATACCGTATACTGTGAACCGTCTACCATCTACCATAAACCATCTATAATTTCCCTTGAAATCGTATAGTATTTTTGCTATGATTACCTATGATTGACATGAAATATGCCCATGTTTTTGGAAGGAAAGTCAAGTATACAAATATATCTTCCAAAAGCAGAGTAAAGATAAAAAATAATTTAAGTTTATTAGTATTACTTTAACGTACAGGAGTGATTCCTTTTGGAAAAATTAGTAATTCATGGTGGACGTCCTCTTCGTGGCAGCGTCCGGGTATCCAGTGCTAAAAATGCGGTTTTGCCAATTATTGTAGCGACCCTTTTGCCGGAAACTCCGGCTTCTATTGTTGATGCGCCCAATTTGGATGATGTATCGACCATTTGCAGTGTACTGGAATCACTGGGGGTAAAAGTCAAGAAAGAAGATCATGTTTTGACTTTTGATGCTTCTGGAGTGGATAAGACAGAGGCATCTTATGAATTGATGAGCCGTATGAGAGCCTCTTTCCTCATTATGGGACCGCTTTTGGCTAAAATGGGGCATGCTAAAATTGCTCTACCTGGCGGATGCATGATCGGTAGCCGTCCTATTGATTTGCACCTGAAAGCTTTTGAAGCCATGGGGGCTGAAATCAATGTGGGCAATGGATTTGTAGAAGGTTATGCACCTCATGGCCTCAAAGGGACCACCATTTATTTGGATTTCCCAAGCGTTGGCGCTACAGAAAATATTTTGATGGCTGCTGCTACTGCAGAAGGTCGCACAGTCATTGAAAATGCTGCAGAAGAACCAGAAATTGTAGATTTAGTGACTTTCCTGAATTCTATGGGTGCTAATATCAAAGGAGCTGGCACCAATATCATTCGCGTGGAAGGTGTGAAGAAACTGGAAGGGGTGGCTCATACAGTCATTCCGGATCGCATCGAAGCAGGCACTTTTATGATTGCAGCAGCTATGGTTGGCGGCGATGTGATGATTGAAAATGTGTTGACAGAACATTTGAAACCTCTTCTGGCTAAACTCAATGAAGCTGGAGTAAAAGTAGAAAAAACATTAGATGCTGTACGGGTCATCAGTGATGGACATATTCGTTCCACAGATATCAAAACATTACCTTATCCTGGATTCCCAACGGACCTTCAGGCACAGTTTATGGCTCTTATGACCATCGGTAATGGGGTGAGCCGTATCACAGAAACAGTATTTGAAAACCGGTTTATGCATGTAGGAGAATTACAGCGCATGGGGGCTTCTAT
>DJPC01000181.1:0-2838 GCA_002439665.1 Dialister sp. UBA6422 | reverse complement strand
CATCATATTGATCGTGGGTACGACCATCTTGTAGAAAAACTGCAAGGGTTAGGAGCAGACATTGTCCGGGTCGACAGAGACTAAAAAATTGACCGATAAGGTCCAGAAGCTGTCCAGTCAGAATTCCCTGATGGATTGGATCGGTTCATTTGGGTCTGAAAATATTGGTGTAGATATCGGTACATCCCATGTGGTGATGTATGTGAAACATAAGGGCATTGTGTTTTCTGAAGCATCAGTGATTGCCAAAAATGAAATGACCAGAGAGTATTTCACCTTTGGCACAAAGGCAGAAGCCATGGAAGGTCGCTGTCCTAAGGAAATCCAAATCTATCACCCTATGAAACATAGTGCCATTGTGGACTACAATGGAGCTGCGTATTTATTAAATTCCATTGTCAATCAATCGTATCTTAAAAATATGTTTTTCCATCCCCGTCTCATGATGTGTGTGCCTACAGGCATTAATAGCGTGCAGAGAAGAGCACTATTAGAAGCAGCTGTGGCTATGGGGGCTAGAAAAACCGTATTAATCGACCAACCCTTGGCAGCAGTCATGGGATTGGGACTGGCTAATGGCAAGAGCATAGGGTCTATGATCGTGGATATCGGCGGTGGTTCTACCAAGATTGCTGTACTTTCTCAAAATGGTGTGGTAGTGAGTCATTTGTCTTACGAATCTGGTATCGAAATGGATGAGGCAATTGTGGCTTCTATTCGAGACAAATACCATGTTCGTATAGGGAAAAAAGAAGCAGAATCTTTGAAAGTGGCTCTAGGAGCTTCCTGGGATTTGGACCGGGCACCGAAAGTGGCAGAAACCTGCGGCTTATCCATCGTTTCAGGATATCCAGTGAAAATGGCTGTAACAGGAGAAGACGTAGCCCACGCTCTCAATCCAGTGCTATATAAAATTTTCAAAAACATTCGAGACGTGATCCAAAGAACACCACCGGCCCTTTTGGCAGCCATCCGAGAAGAAGGCATTTGGCTTATCGGTGGTGGCGCCCAGCTTTTGGGATTGGAAGAATTGGTGACCAAAGTGACAGGTATTCCGGCTCACGTAGCCAAACGCCCTTCCTATGTCAACGCCATAGGGGCAGGTATGTCTCTTGATTATATCAATGAATTTAGAGATTCATTGCAAGACCTGCATTAAGTCGTGGTAGATGGTGCACAGTAGACGGTGAACCATTTATCACCTATATAAAATACATATGAATATGTACTAACAAGGGGCCTATGAAATATTGATATGATCCCTAAAAGTTAGATCTTAGTAACGAGATAGTGAAAACTGTCTCGTTACTTTTTATTATTGTAAGTTGGGAAAGTCTGTATGGAACATGGTTCTTCCAGCATGTTTCTCTTTAATTCTTTTTTCGTTGTTAGTGTTTGATACATTTTTCAATAGTTTGTCTTATGGTTAAGAAAAATAGGGAACTAGATAAGTTTTTGATTTACGGAATTCAAAACATATACGATTGAAGAAGTTATTGAAATTGCTGTAAAGGTAAAAGAATAGGTTGGTGTAAATAGCGATTGCTATTTGAAGATGATTGACAGGGGTGTCGGCGGATATAATTTATCATCTCACTACTAAGAAATTTAGACTAAGCATTATATAGGGGGAATGATACGTCATTTTTATTCACCACGAAAAACTTAGCACTTAGATCAATCTAAAAAAATCTTTTTTTCAATATTTGCCTATGCTATAATAATTTTAGACTTTTGAAAATATGTATTTAATTTACTAAAAATCGTATTTGCATATAAGTAAATTTTCTGCTTTAAATTAAAATCATAGAACAAAAATTCTGGGGGGGTATACCTTTTTAGGTTTACCCTCTCTCTTTTTAATTGTATATATTTTATTTTTATATTGATGTGAATGTATAAGGGGGATTCAGATCAGTGCCATTAAATCAAGTATTATTGGTTGATACCAATTATTTAGAATCAGTATTGCAAGATATGACTTCAGAAGAGAAAAAAGAATATGAAAAGGTCATAGCCAAAGCGGCGAAAAAGGTGGAAGAAATCCGCCAGACAGGGAAGGGACCTGATGGCAGTGATGTATTATTTCCTCATTTACCTTATATCCTGGAAGAATCTCTTCTTATCTCGCCAGAAGAAAAAGAACATCTGCTGGCCTTAGGAGAGATGGCCAAAAAATATGATGTAGTGATTTCCATCGGTATCGGTGGTTCTTACCTGGGAAATCAAGTGCTCTTTGATCTTTTCTGCGGCACCAGTTGGAACCGCAAGACCAAGGAAGAAAGAAATGGCTATCCACAGATTTATTTTGCTGGACAAAATGTAGATCCTATCCGACTTGAACTTCTGGCGGATACAGTGAAACGAGAATCAGGGAAAGTATGGTGGAAGCAGAAGGTCCTTCTTCTAGTGATTTCTAAATCCGGTACCACCATTGAGCCTATGAGTGCTGTGAAGACACTACAGTCCCAGCTCAAGGAGTGCAGTGAAGTGGATATCATGGCCATCACCGATAAAGAAAAAGGGATTTTGAGGAAGAGAGCGAAGGAGCATCACTATCCTTGCTTTACCGTACCGGATGGTATCGGCGGAAGATTCAGCGAATTTTCCCAAGTAGGTCTTGTCTTCGCCAAACTGGCAGGCATTGATATCCATGATTTCCTGAAAGGGGCGAAACTGGCAGAAGAATCCTGCCAGTCCTCTGACCCATCGAAGAATCCAGCCCTAAGGCTGGCTGCCCTGAAATATCTGGCCACGACGAAGAAGGGGATCGCTACCGAAGTGGTCATGCCCTATGGAGAACTTCTTCGTACCATGGGATGGTGGTACTGCCAGCTC
>DJPC01000108.1:7035-7327 GCA_002439665.1 Dialister sp. UBA6422 | reverse complement strand
AGATTCTTCGGCTTTCTTTGCTGCCAGTCAAAGTTAAAAAATAGAGACTCTAACCTTTGGCGATGCCATGATTCTATCATCAGAGAGTCTTTATAGGGGGCCTTATCCCTTTAGATTTCTGTTTGACACTGTCTTTTTCTCGTGCTATAATCCCCAATATACAGAAAACCTTTGAAAAGGAAGAGTAGGATAGAGAATATGTTTCAGGGAGCCGGCGTATAGTGGAAGTTCGGTACACATATCTATTTGAATGGGCCTTGGAGGTGCCGTCTGAGCCAGTATGGGGTAGGAT
>DJPC01000108.1:0-6916 GCA_002439665.1 Dialister sp. UBA6422 | reverse complement strand
GCAGAGTGGATGAAAGGATTTTTGTTTTACTTACTGGTTAAGGATAAACAGTAGACAGTACACTGTACACCGTCTACTGTCAACTAGTAACAAAGGAGGACTTAGTCATGGGGCAAGTGAAAGATGTATCAAAGCTTGTTTTTGTGAAGGCGAGAGGAGGGCGGTTCCGCTGGCTTACTATTTCTACGCTGATGCTGGCTATCGGGATGTTACTCCACTTGGTTTCTCCATCGGTGGCAGGTTTTACACCTAACTGGATGATTGCTACATATGTAGTAGCTATTTTATTGACCAAACCTACGTATAAACAATGCTTAGGGATCTGTATGGTTGCTGCGTTGATGGAAGTTTTTACCAGTAAATCTGCTTTTCCATATGGGGATTTTGCTTCTGAATTTTTCGGTGCCTATGTGGCAGGCTTTTTTGCTCATGCTGTACCACCTATTAAAATCGGTAGATTTTCTCTCCGTCCTGCGCTGGCAGGATTTGTTACCACTATGGTGTCTGGATTCACTTTTGTTTCTATCTTGACTTTGGTGATGGGTATTCCGATGAAAGTCTATATCTATGGTATGCTTCCCATGGTATTTTTAGTCGGTATCGGTAATGGAATTATTACACCATTCCTCTATTTCCCGGCACTTCGTTTATTTAAATCCATGCATTATATGGCAGAATCTGACGTAGAAGATAGTGACCACAGCGGGTATGAACTTCAGCAAACACAGGATGGCGTGATCAGTGTGGAACACCTGACTTATACCTATCCATTTTCTAAAGAACCTTCTTTGAAAGATATTTCTTTATCAGTCAAAAAAGGAGACTTTGTAGTCGTTACGGGTCCTAACGGAGCCGGGAAAACCACACTTCTCATGTCCATGGCAGGTGCTATTCCTCATTACTATGGTGGTACTATGAGCGGCATGGTATTTACGGATGGTAAAGCGGTCACGCAGCATACCATTGCCGATCTGGCTTCTTCTATTGGGGTCATATTGTCCGACTATAAAGCCCAAATTGTTACTCTCACTGTGGGAGAGGAAATGGCATTTACTTTGGAGAACCATGGTTTCCCACCAGAAGAAATTCGCCGCCGGACTAAGGATGCGCTAGCAAAAGTACATTTGGATGGTTTGGAAGATCGAAAAGTAGCCACCCTGTCTGGTGGACAATGCCAGCGCCTAGTCACTGCTGCTGTACTGGCTGAAGAACCGGATGTGCTCATTTTTGATGAACCGACCTCTGCTCTTGATCCAGAAGGCATTCACGAATTTTATGAAATGGTGGGTGAACTGAATCAGAAGGAAGGGCTTACAGTGATTGTAGCAGAACACCATTTGGAAGCTGCTTTGCCTTATGCTAATCAGTTCGTTTTGATGAATCATGGAGAGATTATTAGCCAAGGCACACCAGAAACAGTGATGCAGTACATGTATAAGGAAAATATCTATCAGGAAGCCATTCCTGATATGTACAAAGCTCAAATGGAATTGGAATCTGTGGGCATCACCTTTGATAAACCATTTTTAAATATGGCTGATGCAGAAGCATCGGTGGTTCGTTCTTTTGAAAAAGGAGGAGAGCAGCATGCTTGAATTGTCCCATGTGACTTTTCGATATGAAAAGAATCTTCCTATGGTTGTTCAAGATATTTCTTTATCCTTTGATCGAGGAGAATATATAGCTGTCACTGGTAGAAATGGTTGTGGCAAGACTACGGTGACAAGATTACTGACAGGACTAGAAAAACCGACAGAAGGGAAAATCCTTTATGATGGAAGTGATGTCACCACGGAAGAACCATTTGAAAGAAGTCGTTTCATTGGATACGTATTTCAGCAGCCAGATAGGCAAATGTTCATGCCCACTGTCAAAGAAGAAATTGCTTTTGGCCCTTATCAGCAAGGAAAACGGGGAGAAGAATTAGAAGAAGCTGTGAAAGAAGCCATGGAAGCCACAGATACAACAAAGCTCGCAGACCAATACCCTAGAATCCTTTCTAGAGGGGATCAGCAGCGAGTGGCTATTGCCTCTGCTTTGGCCATGAAGACTCGTTATTTGGTTTTAGATGAACCGACCAGTGGACAAGATGGTAGGGAAAAACAGCGTCTCATGACTTTGATGGAATCTTTGCAGAAGAAGGGGATTACTATCATTCTAGTGACCCATGATATGGATATTGTAGCAAAGAACTGTAGCCGTGTGGTTGTCATTGCTAATCACGGAGTAGCCTTTGATGGAAAACCAGAAGAATTATTTTCTGCAAGCCATCGGCCGGAAGATTGGGGGTTGGCTTATCCACCATCGGTTTTACTGGGAAGAAAATTACCAGGAGCACCATACTGCAAAGATATGAATGCTTTTTGCAAAAAAGTCTATGAACTCAAAGGAGGCGAAGTAAAATGAGAAATTTAGTACCATTGACAAAAATTCTCCTTACCTTTGGGACTGCTGTTTGGGCTTTGGTATTGCAGCAGCCTACCAGTCTTACCTATTTATGTGTATTAGAATTGGTCATTCTTCTTGTTTCTAAAGAACTATTGAACAATATAAAAGCAGTGGTGATGCTATTTATTTTCGCTGCGATTTTGGGAGCCATTGAATACGTAGGTGGCGGACATCCTGTAGAATGTATCGTCGCTGCTCTTCGTATGCTAGGCATGACCCTTATTTTTATTTATCTTTTGGGGACTGTCAAACTGCAAGACCTTACGGCTGCTATGGTAAGACAACTCAAAGTACCTTATGAATACGCCTTTATGTTTACTGCAGGTCTTCGTTTTATTCCTGATTTCATGGAAGAAAATAAAGCAGTGACAGAAGCGCAGGCTTGCCGCGGACTGGCAGTGAAAGGCAATTTTATCAAACAGGTGAAACGGTATATGTCCATTGTACGCCCACTCATGTTGCGTTCCTTGGGACGGAGTGAAGTCATGGCTCTTTCTTTGGAACTTCGTGGATTTGGTGGTACCCAGCGTACTTTCATGGAAAGTGTAACACCTAAAGGGAAAGACTACCTGGTGATGGGGATTACCTTCCTTCTTACCGTAGCTGTCATCTTAGGACGAGTCAAATACGGGATGTAATGAAATAGGAAAAAGCGAGATTTTATTTTGAATCTCGCTTTTTTATTGTGCGTTTTTTGTAAGACAGATATAATGTTGTTGGTTGTTGGTTGTTGGTTGTTGGTTGTTGGTTGTTGGTTGTTGGTTGTTGGTTACATGGTTTATGGGGTCATGTATAAGGAAGGGACATCAGGTATTGACTGTTATGATGGTAGGGATCTGTGTAGGAATCGTTGTCCTATCCATGGTATTCACCTATTATGGTTCTTGGTGGATTGATAGGCTATATGAAAAGCGAAAAGATATATTGACATTTCCTGGTGCTATTACAGAAAGAAGTCAATATAGAAAGTGTTTATTATGTGGAGCTTTTATGGGAAGTGGCCTGTGGATTCTAAGGAGAGGCTTTTTTCTTGAAACAGGATTACTTCTTTTTGCCATTGCTTTTTTGCTTCTCATGACCTGTACAGATTTTGAACAGTATTGCCTATTCGATGATATGATGCTCCCCTTTGCGGCAGGTGGGATTCTTTGGTGCATTCTATTTCCAGAAACTGCTGTGAATCATGGAATCGCGGCCGTAGCAGGCGGCCTTGTGTTTTTCCTTTTAGCTGTTTTATCCGGCGGTGCTTTGGGTGGGGGCGATGTGAAACTAGTGGCTGCCTTGGGACTTTGGCTAGGAACGGAGCATTTACTTTCTGTGGTCTGCCTGGGCATGGTCTTTGGCGGCATCGCAGCAGGTATTCTGCTTCTTCTCAAAAAGAAAAAAAGAAAAAGCGCCTTCGCCTATGGTCCATACTTTGCACTGACCACAGTGGCACTTTTTCTTTTGCAGGGGTAATGGTATTACGTTGAAATTTTGCGTTAACAGGAATGATTTTCCTAGAAGTTACAGGTGCACTCATTGTTATTGGTTGTTTAGATCCAAACAACCAATAACAATCGTTCATTCAGTTCCTTGCTGCTGAAAGAAGTGAATGAATGACCAGCCACTAATTACTTGCGTCTTTTTATCGATTCTCATTTCAATCTCACAAATGGCATATTAGCAGATTCGCTTCAGTATATTTCGTCCTGAAGTTTTTTCAATTCTTCTGTAGGAAGATGTGTATAAGAAGAAACCAATTCTATGGCAATCCCATTATGCAACATTTCTTTTGCAATAGTTTTGCTCATTTCAGCAGCGCCCTCAAGCCGACCTTCTGCTTTTCCTTCTGCTCTGGCTTCCTGACTGACGATTTTCTTCATTCGTTCCATTTCCATAGCCAATGTCATATATTCTCGCCTCGTTTCATCATGTCTTTTCACGTGAATCAATTCGTTATCAATCTGTTTGACGAAAGCACCTTCTGCCGAATTCCCATCGACATATCGTAAGAAAGCGGCAACATCCGGATCAATGGAATCCGTATTTCCTTTACAATTTAAGAACAATTTGGTAGTCTGGTCACCTAGTTCCAGCCCTTCTTGTTCGATACAACGATTTCGGAGAGTATATATCGGAAGTCCCTGATGGAAAGGGTCAAAGGTACAGATGAAAATAATGAAGGTAGGCTTCAATTCCTCATACATATGTCCCTTTTCCAACAAATCCATATCGATGGACCCTTGATAATACCTGGTGCGTTTTGCCAGTGCATCGTCATGACCGTCGGTGCATTGCATTTCGATGTCGAACACACGACCGGTTTCATCTTTCACATACACATCCAGGCGGATACTCTTTCGGTCGTATCTAGCGCCCATGGTCTTCTCGGTTTCAGGAAAAGAAATCTCTTTGATTTTGATTTGAAGAATTAGCTCAATGAGATGCTTACAGATTCGTTTGTTTTGCATGACCTTTTGAAATAAGAAATTATCCTGAATGGTCAGCTCTTCCCACGTCTTGATTCGATACATGGCCCCACCACCTTTCCTATTCGTATTATAGCAAAAAAAGGAAGAGAAATCGAGAAAAGGGATTGTATGGTTGATTTCGCCTTACGTATAATAGAAATGCAAAACCTATCAAGACGTAATGAAATGCTATATGAGGAGTACCTATGAAACTCACTGAAAATAAAAAATTGTACTTGGTCTATCTTGGCATATTTGGTGTCATTTTTATCCTAAATTGCCTGACCCACCGTTCCATTGGTGATGATTACCTCTACTCCTTTATGTGGGAAGGGCATTCCATGTATGAACCGCTTTCTGAACATGCACGGCGGATCAGCAGCTTTTCAGATATCGCCATTTCCACCTACTCCTATTTCATGACCTGGGGCGGGCGCATCGTGGCCCAAGCACTGGCGATGTTTTTCCTGTGGATGCCACGGATGGTATTCAATGTAGTGGTTTCCCTGACCACAGTCCTCTTGGTCCTTTGCATCCAGTGGATTGCTAGGGGCGGGAAAATTACAATGAAGCTATCTGCCAAAGAAGCAGCTCTCATCTTTTTCTGCCTCTGGGCCTTTCATGCCAATTTCGTGGGGGTTTTTATCTGGACCGATGGCTCCTGTAACTACCTCTTTCCTATGGTATGCTTGCTGTTGTTCCTATTGCCCTACATTCGGCACTATGTGAGTGGGGGAGAAGACATCGAAAAGGAATGGCTCACCTGGGTCATGTTTCCTTTGGGACTATTGGCCGGTAATTCCAATGAAAATACCATCTGCTGGATAGGTCTCTTTGGATTTTTCTACATTTTGCAGGCCTATCGAAAAGGAAAAGGGAAACTTTGGATGCTGACCGGATTTCTAGGACTCACCATTGGCTATGGACTTCTCATGCTGGCACCGGGGAATTTCTTGCGAATCATGGATAGCGGGGAAAATATACAGAGTTTTCAACTGACAGAAAAGAAATCATTTCTTTTTTGGATCAATATGATATGGCAATCGATCATGTGGTTCTATTTATGGAAGGCCATTTGGAAACGAAAAAAGCTACAGCTTGTTGTAAATGGAAAGAAATATTTACGATTAGTTCTATGGTTGGCTATTAATAGTTGGCTCTTTAACATGATTATGCTATTTTCTCCAGAATTTCCGAATAGAAGCCTCTTCCCTGGTTTGATTTTTTGTGTAAGTGCTGTATTTCTTATTATTCATTTAGCGAGTCTGGCAGATGTTCATATCATTGCAAATGGAACTACGCGACTCAGTTATATATTGGGGATTCTGTACTTTGCGATTTCTTTTACAAGTACGCTTGTCTGGTATGTATTGGACTATCAATACGAAGAACGAGTATTGTCACAAGCAACTTTGCTAAGTGGTAAAAATCAAGTGCTTGTCATTACAGAACAACCACCAGAGCAGTGGAATTATTTAGCTGGACTTCATTTGAAAAATTATGGATTATCTGGGGATGAAGATAAATGGCAAAATGTGGCATTTGCTAGATTTCATGATTTGAAAGGTGTGCGTCTTGTAAAAAACTAAAGAAACTTTCATTTCAAACTGTCTCACAGAGAAAGTTTTTTAGATTCTATTATCAGAAGGAAATATTTGCACGCCATCTCAAAAGATGTGTAACAAAGACCATCTTTTAGAAAGTACGAATTGGAAAGAGAAGTATGGTTTCTCTCAAGAATCAAAACATCTGAAACGACTCGTAATCATTTTGATATTTAATCCCTGGAGAAGAAAAGCACAGAAATGGACAGAGGAGACGGTGGATATCCGAAGCCGTTTCCCTTTCCGAACTGACCGGAGACAAGAAAGTATATGGGGTGACTGGTAGACTGGTGACGAGGGACTAGTAGCTAGGCCCTAGGGATTATATTCTTGTATTTAACCCAAACTTTCTACCTACAAAAAGTGATATCTTTCGACCATATCTATTGAAAGTGATGTTTTTAAATACTA
>DJPC01000028.1:18241-19965 GCA_002439665.1 Dialister sp. UBA6422 | reverse complement strand
GCCCCTTCCACCACTACGCACTACGCACTCATCACTACGCACTGCTTTTATTCTTCATCTTCCATGGTGCCTAATCCATTATGGGGCACTTTTTCCGGATATACGCCATCAAAGCAGGCAAAGCACATGTCTTCTTTCTTAATGCAAGAAATGGACTCTGCCAATCCTTCTTGGGATAGGTAATGAAGAGCATCGGCACCGATCATTTTGCAAATTTCATCATTAGAGTACTTGGCAGCGATGAGCTGTTTTCTTTCCGCTGTATCGATACCAAAGAAGCATGGATATTTGACTGGCGGTGAACTGATGCACAGTTTGACTTCCTTGGCACCAGCCTGTTTCAGGAGGTTGATAATAATACCGCTGGTGGTACCACGTACGATAGAGTCATCCACCAGTACGATTCTTTTTCCTTCTACATTCATACGAATCGGATTGAGCTTCATACGGACAGCTCGTTCTCTTTGCTTTTGACCAGGCTGGATAAAGGTACGACCCATATATTTATTTTTAAGAAGCCCTTCTACAAAAGGAATCCCCGAAGCCTGTGCATAGCCAAGGGCAGCCACATTCCCAGAATCCGGTACGCTCATGACCACATCGCCATCAAACTGAGCTTCTTCCCAAAGTTTTTTACCCATATTCAGACGTGCTTGGTAAATATCCTGTCCATTCATAATGGAGTCTGGACGGGCAAAGTAAATGTACTCGAAAGAGCAGATCCCATGCTTATGGGTATCCACTGGGCAGTACATGGTAGAACGGACGCCATTGTCATCAATGGAAACGATTTCCCCTGGAAGGATGTCTCTTACAAACTTGGCATCAATCGCATCTAAGGCAGGTGTTTCAGAAGCCAGTACCCAGCCTGTTTCTGTTTGACCAAGAACCAAGGGACGATATCCATAAGGATCACGGCAACCATAGAGTGCATTATTTGTACAAGCTACAATGGCATAAGCGCCATGAATTTCATCCATCAATTCTTTGAATTTTTCTTCCTCGCTAGGACGGCGGCTACGAGCCAAAAGCTTAATAATGACTTCTGTATCCATGGAGGTAGAAAAAGTGGACCCTTCTAGCAGAAGACGTCTTCTAAGATTTAAGGTATTGACCAAGTTGCCATTGTGAGCCAGTGCCATAGGGCCATCGATGCTATCTGCCTGAAGGGGCTGCACATTGGCAGGGATGGAAGAACCAGTGGTGGAGTATCTCACATGGCCGATACCGATATGGCCCTCTTTTTCTGGCAAATGGCGGAAAACTTCTGTTACAAGACCCATACCGCGGAAGGTTTCCATTTCTTTTCCATCGGTGACAGTGATACCAGCACTTTCTTGTCCGCGATGCTGCAGGGCAAAAATCCCGTAGTACACTTCATGGACAGCAGACAGATCTCGATCAAAAATGCCAAATACACCACATTCTTCATGAGGTTTGTCGTCATAAATTTCTGTACTTTTGTACATGTTTTTCTCCTGTAAAAATCTAGCAGCCAGGGAATAGAGATGGGAATCTCCATTCCAAATCCCTAGCCACTCATCTCTAGACTAGAACTTTTTGCCAGTTAAGAGTTCATAAGCTTCTTTATAGATACCGATGGTCTTGTCGATGATATCCTGAGGAACGGTATCTCCTGGATGGGCCTTCAGATAGTCTCTCACAAACTGTTTGTCATAAGAAGGCTGACCATGACCGGCTTCATAGCCTTTGGCTGGCCAGAA
>DJPC01000028.1:17765-18232 GCA_002439665.1 Dialister sp. UBA6422 | reverse complement strand
CGGGAATTGTCTGGTGTGAGCATTTCATCCCCAAGGACAATATTTCCTTTGTCATCTAGGCCAAATTCAAACTTGGTATCTGCAATAATGATACCTCTTTCCAGGGCATAGTCTGCGCACTTATTGTACAGAGCCAGTGTCAATTCAGACAGCTTTTCCATGTATTCCTTGCCTTTTCCTGGGAAGAACTGATTCAGCCAAGCTTCCCCTTCTTCCATGGAAATATTCTGATCATGTTCACCAACGGGGGCTTTGGTGGATGGGGTGAAAATAGGATGTGGCAGCTTCTCACATTCTTTAAGTCCCTCTGGCAGCTCAATGCCGCAGACTTTTCCGTCTTTCTGGTATCCTTCCCAGCCAGAACCGGTGATATAACCGCGAACGATGCATTCTACAGGGATCATATTGAGTTTTTGGGTCTTCATGGAACGACCTTCAAATTCTTTGGTCTGGAAGAATTCTGGCAT
>DJPC01000028.1:15701-17645 GCA_002439665.1 Dialister sp. UBA6422 | reverse complement strand
AAAATGTTATCAAAAGCAGAAATACGGTCAGTGCATACCATGACCAGGCTATCGCCTAAATCGTAAAGTTCACGTACCTTGCCAGATTTAAATGGTTTGTATTCTTTCATGATAAATCTCCTTTGTACACTTTCATTGGAACATATAATGGATGAATAAAAGGTGATGATTCTGCCAATTCCTGTTTTTTTAATGACAATCATGTCAGCTTAGCAGCAGGTGATACAGAGTGATAGAGGGTGAATAGGATTCTTATAATCTTCGAAAGGTGACCCTTACCCTTTGACATCAGAGATGAGTCACTAGGAAATAGGATAGTCCATCTTGCCAGTCCCCATTCCTAGCGGCGCAGTGGAATGACTTTTCAAACAAATTATTTTTTCAATTCTTCCTGCAGTTTTTCGTCTTTTTTATAAATTTCTGCTGCTGCATTTTCTCTATATTCTTTATATTTTCTATACAGCTCCCGGTCAGATAAAGCGCCGATTTCTACAGCCAAGAAAGCGGCATTCTTGGTCCCATCAATAGCGACAGTAGCTACAGGAATGCCAGAAGGCATCTGAACGATGGAAAATAGGGCATCCATTCCATCTAGTTTCGCTCCAGAAAGCGGAACCCCAATGACCGGTTTTAATGTTAAGCTAGCTACCACACCGGGCAATGCAGCTGCCATACCAGCGCCAGCAATAAAAGCACCTACGCCTTTTTCTTCTTCTGCTTCTACAAATTCAGCCAATTTTTTAGGTGTACGGTGAGCAGAAGCAATGGTTACGTCATAGGTCACACCAAATTCTTCCAATATGCCAAAAGCCTTTTTCATGACCGGCAGATCAGAATCACTACCCATAACAATACCTACATGCATGATAATTTCCTCCCCCATGGCATTTTGCCACAAAATAAAAACTCCCTTTGTGGCATACTACACCATAATAGACATAGCATCCCACAAAAGGAGTTTTTCTTATACATATACGCATACTGTATACATTGCTGCACAGAAAATACAGATAGCACTTTAAAGAGAAACGCCATAAGCGTCCAGTTCTTTTCGTTTTTTAAACTGTCTGAGAAAAGTAACTTTATAGCAGACATGACTTCTCCTCTCTATCATGAGATAAAAAAGCTTGCGCATCCATGGCACAAGCCCTATATTCTCACAAAGTTTTCTGTAGATTCCATAAGTATTTTAATCTTTCAATTTTTCCTTGTCAATGATAACGGCCCCTGTAAAATAGCAAAAAGGGTTTAAAATTCGCAAAAATAATGCCAATATCAGCTTTAGCTAATATTGACATTATTTTTACAAATTATTTTTCTAATTTTATAATCCGAATACATGGATTGTTGTGAGTTGTTAGTTGTTTGTTCTAACAACTCACAACTAGAAGCCATACTGATCTAGACACCTTGCGCTAACTGATGGGCTTCTTCATATTGATCCAGGATCTGATTAAACTCTGCTTCTGTCAAAGCTTTCATAATGTAGCGGCGAAGAGCAGTGGCTTCAGGGAGTCCATAGAAGTATCGGCTCGCATGGGCTCTCATCTCTCGGATGGCTCGATTTTCCCCTTTTTCTACAACCAAGCCATGTAAATGTTCTCTTGACATGGAAAGTCTCATTTCCCAAGAAGGCTTGGGGAGAACTTCGCCTGTTGCTAGATAGGTATTCACTTCTTCAAAAATCCAAGGATTTCCCCAGGCACCGCGACCAATGGCCACGCCTGCGCAACCAGTTTCTTCCATGAGCGCTTTAGCCGAAGGACCATCTATCACATCCCCATTGCCAAACACAGGAATATGTACTGCTTCTACCACTTCTGCGATTTTCTGCCAATCTGCCTTTCCTGTATAAAAATCTTCCCTTGTCCGTCCATGGACAGTAATAGCCGCTGCCCCGGCTTCTTCTACAGCTTGTGCCAATTCTACACAATTTTCTGTATC
>DJPC01000028.1:14558-15570 GCA_002439665.1 Dialister sp. UBA6422 | reverse complement strand
AGAGCCGATCCATCGCCATTTTTGACTACCTTTTGCATCGGGCATCCCATATTGATATCAATCACGTCGGGACCTGCTTTTTCCATTTCCTTAGCACCCAGTGCCATAATGTCCGGTTCACTCCCAAAAAGCTGCAAAGCTACGGGATGTTCCCCAGGATCGATTTTCAGCATATCCTTGGTTTTTTCGTTGTGATAATATAGCCCTTTAGCGCTAACCATTTCAGCAGTGGTCATGGAGGCTCCATGCTTCCTCGCAATGACCCTATAGGCCAAATCACTCACGCCTGCCATAGGTGCTAGTAGGGCCCATCCATCTAGCACGAGAGAACCAATTCTTGGTTTTGCATACATGACGTCTTTCTCCTTTTATGATAGAGATGAAAAATGAGAAGTGAAGAACCTGGGAGGATTCATAAAGCCAGGCTTTTTTGTAACCATGAAAACAGGGATTAAGAAAACAAATTCTTCCTAATCCCCGCTCTAATGATTACCTATATATTAGTGAATCAAACAACGCGTGAAATGTCATCCCCATAGGCGACACTTTCACATGCTTCTCGCCGCCTTCACACCTCACTCCTTATATCTCATTCCTCACTGCTTGTATTGTATTTGGCAAGGAACCGTTTAAAGAATGTGACAGGCACATCCAATGCATTCACCGGCATTCTTTCATCCACCTGATGGGCTTCTCCCCATTTGTCAGTCTTAAGGCGAGCACTGAAACGGAATACATTGTCACAGATGGAGGCATAATTTCTAGAATCCGTTGCTCCTAGCATCAGATTTGGTACAATCTGGGTGTCTTCACCAAAAATTTCCTGAATGGTTTCTGTAAGAAGTGCATATTCCTTACTGTTCACACTGACAGCTGGTTTGGGATCTTCTCCAAAGGATACTTTCACCTTCACATCATCAGGCATGATGGATTCCAAATAAGCTTTCACAGATTCCACCGTATCTCCCTGCAAAATACGCACACTCATAGTGGCTTCTGCATGAGAAGGCAG
>DJPC01000028.1:0-14508 GCA_002439665.1 Dialister sp. UBA6422 | reverse complement strand
TGAAGTTTGGCATCCAATTCTCTATCATGTTTAGCCATTCTCACCAATTTTTTCCAATGTTTCTTCGGATGGCTATACACTTTAGCCGTGTCCTTATCTGCTGAAATAGCCAGGGCTTTCAAATGGGCTTTCACCAAGGGAGTCAGTCTATAAGGCATCGGATGGGCTTCTACAGCCGCCATGGCACGAGCCACATCACCTAGTACAGTGCCTCTTCCTGGTTTGCTGGCATGACCGCCTGCTCCATCTTTGTAGAGGACATATTCGTTAGGTGCTTTTTCAGCAAGACCTACCAATGCCACTGGCGTAGGATTTCCATGGAAACCTTCTGCTTCTACATATCCCCCTTCATCAAAAATACATCCCAAATGTACGCCCTTTTCTTTCAAATACTGGGCGGCCAGGACAGAACCCTTCTTGTCATCCACACACTGTACTTCTTCATTGTGTCCAAAAGAAAGGTAAATATCAAAATCAGGTTCAAAACCTTCTTCCAAAAGTTCTGTGATCGCATCCATTTCAGAAGTTAATACAGACTTGCAATCCTCAGCCCCTCTTCCCCACAGACAATCATCTTCAATGGCTGCCGAGAAAGGTGGGTGACTCCACTGGTCCTCATGAATGGCAGGCACTACATCTTGATGGGCCATGAAAAGGACAGGTAATTTTTTCGGATGAGCCGATTTCCAATGAAATAGCAGGCTAGCTTTGCCAATGGTAGTCCATTCCAACTTTTCAAAAATNNAGGATAGGCTTCCTGCAAGTATTGATGGAGCTTATCAAACTGGCTCCAATCAGTATTGGCATCATTGACAGAAGAAACGGTAGGAATCTGTACGACTCCTTGTAAATGTTTGATGTATTTTTCTGTATTCTGATTCATATGATGATCCTCCTAATAGGAAAAAGAGGGGCTTTTGCCCCTCTTTTTATTTTATAACAACCAGCCTAGCCTGACAAGGTGCTGTTCCAATCGTTACAATTGGCGTAACCACTCTGGTTTCTCCATGTGACAGGATACCACTAAGCATCAGAACTTGACCTTTCTTGGCAAGGATTTCTCTTATTTTTTAAGCTGTTCGAATAAATCTCTATGATACCATTTTTCAGAAATCTTCTTCAGCGTGCCATCTTTGGAGAGTTTTTCCAAAGCCGCTTCGATTTCATCAGCTAGTTTCTGTTCATTCTTATTGACAATCACAACGGTTTCATTGACTTTGATAGGTTGATCCAAAGCTACGATGTCAAAATTCATGGCCTTAGCAATATCCTCTACCCCCAGGTTATTAGGATATACCAAGGCATCATACTGTCCATTTTTAAGAGAATTCAAACGTTCCGCAGGAGTCAGACCATCTTGAATCGGTACTTCACTTAAGAGATTGCCATGTTCCTTATTCCAGTCTGTGAGAACCTTGTAAATACCACCATTAGGCGTATTAGGTACTAGCTTACCGCCACCTTTGATCACATCTTCCAAGCTATGATATTTCTGGGCATTTTCCTTACTCATATACACTTCTACAGAAGAAACGCCGATAGGAGTTTTTGGTACGATGTAATCTTTTTCCCGTCGTTCCGTTCTATAATAACCGCCGGAAGCGACCTTGGCATCTCCAGATTCCATCATCACATCCTGGGTTTCCGGTGGTACGGCCTGGATATCCAGATGATAGGTTTTCAAATTTTTATTGACTTCCTGCCAGATATCATATTCATATCCCTGCAGTTTGCCGCTTTCATCCGCCCAAGATAAAGGTCTTTCTGTACTGGAAAGGACCAATTTGACAGAAGTCTTTCCATCAGCGGCAGCGGCTTGAGAAGAAGCCGCTTTCTCTCCATCACCGCAACCAGCAAAAAGACCGATAGTCAAAGCAGAAGCTGCCAAAACAGATGCGATTTTCAAAGATGCTTTCATAATAAGTTCCCCCTTGGTTATAATATTCAATCACAGGTAGCGAGCGTATGTAATTCTCGTTTCCTATTTCTAAAGCGAATACATTATATATGTAAAATATATAATAAGAAGGATGACTCCTGCGTCATGGGCCCAATGAATTTCTAGTGGATTTCCTTAGCCTAGTCCGCCAAAATCATCTCCTTATTCTTTGATCAATTCTTATAAAACTGGCGAAAAGCAGGAGTTGTGATACCCATGAAAAGAAGGCAGCTAGCAACGCCCCATTTCAAATCATTCAGTTCTTTTGCAATCAGCTTACCCATTGTTTTCATCCTCTCTTTTGACAAATCAAAAAGCTCCCGCCCCTATAAGGGACGAGAGCCATAGCTTCGTGTTTCCACCCAATTTCATACACCTGTCACCAAGTATACCTTTAAAGGTTCTATCAAACCTCTAGCTCTATATCGGGAGCTCCCGGAAGACCTACTATCCTTTCAGCCTTACATGCTCAGAAATGCACTTCATCATCTTATCCGTATCCGCTCCCACTATCCGGACTCGCTTTGCCGTCTTCTGATTGACTACTCTTTTCTTCCTAGCACTTATCGATGTCAATAAGATAGCACAGCAAAAAAGAATTGTCAAATGATTTTAGAAAATTTGATAAATAAAATATGCTAATCCTCACAGATTATATAAGAAAGTAACAGTCAAAACTCCTACCATCCTGATTGATAGGACAGCACTTCCTCAGAAATATGCCCTTCCTCTAAATCGTGCAAAGATTGATGCAAAATAGAAAACGCCTCTTGCAGATGCTTTTCCGATATAGTAAGGGGCGGCTGTATCCGAAGGATGTAGCCGCATAACGTGATCAGAACCAATCCCAACTCATAGCTTCGGAAACATACTTTGAAAGCCCCTTTCATATCCGGTGTATGCTTCCCATTGTCGTGATGGTGAACCATACCGATGCCATAAGAAAGTCCTATTCCTCTATAAAAGCCTATTCGATCTGGATGTTGTTCTTTTAGGTCTTGTAAATGCTTTTGCATAGAAATCACACGAGCCTTCAGTTGCTTTTGAAAGGAAGAACTCATGTAATAATCAAAAGCTGCATTTCCTGCTGCACAAGCCAGTGCATGACCAGCCAATGTAAAGATGTGCGCAGGTGCTGGCAAACTATCCATAATATCTGCCCTAGCCATAAAACCGCCTAAAGTCAATCCAGCGCCTATAGATTTCCCCATAATGATACCATCTGGAATGACTTCCGGATAATTTTCAATTCCCCAAAAGCGGCCAGTTCTCCAAAATCCTTGCTGTACCTCCTCTGAAATAAAGAGGATACCATACTGCCTGCAAAGATCATACAGCTTCTTCATAAAAATAGGATGCGCCGGTAACATGCCCCCATCTCCTTGAATGGGTTCTATAATAATAGCCGCCACTTCTTTCGGAGGTAGATAGGTATCAAATGCATTTTGGATATCTGAGATTCCCTGTTTTTGGACGATTTCATCAGGTTCATCAATCCCCCAAAAAGGAAAATGAAAAACATCTGGTAGCAAAGGGCCTATCTTTTCATGCATCCGACTAGAGCAAGAGGAAAGTGAACTGGCTCCATAAGTATTTCCATGATAGCCATGAAGAAAGGTAATAATTTTAGAACGTCCTGTATAGGCTCTAGAAAATTTAATGGCTGCATCATTACCGTCAGATCCACAATTACCAAATACGATTTTGGCTGGTTTCTTTCCTGGAAACACAGATGTCAACTTCTCTGCATATTGAATCATAGGTTCATTGTAAGTATATACCGATGTGTACTGGGTGCATTTTCTTAATTGTTTTTCTATAGCTTCTGTTACAACAGGGTGAGTGCTTCCTAGATTGAGAGAGGAGGCACTAGAAAGAAAGTCAATATAAGAATTTCCATCTACATCTTGTAAAATATCCCCTTGGGCTGAATCTATAATCAGTGGATAATAAGACAATCGTTGGCAAGGGGCAATGACAGATTGATCTCTTTTGACCAATTCCAGACTGGCTTTGACCTGTTTTTGAATCCTATATTCCATAACCCTCTCCTTCATGAATAGCAGCAGTCTATATAAGCACAAAAGAAATAGGTGGGTAGCTAAAGAACATTTTATCGGTAGCTACCCACTTATAGATAAAATCAACAGCCACCTACTCGCTTCATAGCAGGGATAGCTAGCAGGATAGTCAAGTTTCCTAAAGTTACAAAGAAGGGGTATCTTCCAAGCCATCGAAATATTGGAAAGACTGATCTGCCAGTGCTTTTGCATTGACATCATGGACAATGCCGATTTCATTGAGCTGTGTAGCCGCCCTCTCAATCGCCGCATAACCGCCTTTGACAGAAGGGATAAAGCTATAGGATTTTAATAGCTCTGTATTTTGTGCCACATCGCCAGCTACATAATTTTTATCATGCAACATTTGTGCCACTTCTTCTGGATGTTTGGACACATACAAAGCCCCTTTCATCAAAGCTCTTGTATATCCTTTGGCTAAATCTGGATGTTCTTCCACAAATTTAGACGTCAGAATGGCAGAGCAGCAATATTCATCCTTAAATTCTGGAGAAGATGCCGTATCTAAGACAGAAGTAAAGCCAAATTCTTTCATTGCAATAGCTCCTACTGGATCCGTCATGGCAATGGCATCGACCTGCCCTGACTGCAAAGCTTGTGGCAGACTATTTCGTTCTACCACTACAAATTCCACTTCCATATGATCTGGTGTTACACCAATACCATCGGTGTGAAGGGCACGTTGGGCAATCACGGTAGCTGTATCTGCCAATCCAGAAACACCAATCTTTTTCCCTTTCAGTCCTTTTACATCTGTAATCCCAGTATCCGATCTCGTCACAATACGAACGCATCCAGTATGCAAGCCAGCGGTCAATTTAACTGGCAATCCATTTTGCAAAGGCTGGATAATTTTAGAAACCAAAGTCTGCATTCCGTCGACTTTCTCGCCTCCTAACGCTTCGGTTTCACTGGCACCATTCACATTGATCATCTCTGGATGAATCCCTTCTTCCTGGAAAAATCCTTTTTCATAAGCCACCAATGTAGATGCTTCGCAGAGGGAAGGAGAATAGGCCACCTTCATATTCGTTTTTTCTGTAGAAGCTGTAGATACTGCTTGAGTCGTAGACGATGTAGCTTTTTGATTAGTTCCGCACCCAGATAAACCAATCGCTGCAGAAGCGATGAGTGCCATAATTAACATTTTATGTAATCCTAACAATCGAATGACCTTCTTTCTATACAATCCTATTCCTGCCTTGAAAAATGATGGCACCAACTGTTAGGTCGGCGAATCTGGCATCCCATCAAAGAATACATACTCTGCATCAGCAAAGGCTTTCGGATCAGTCTCGTCCACCATTCCGATTTCACCCAAATCTTTCGCTGAAGCTTTGATGGCATCGTAGCCACCTTTGATGGATGGAGAATAATTATAAGATTTCAAAAGCTCCGCAAAATCTTCTGGATTTCCGCTAAAATATTTCTTTTCCACCAAAAGTTTCGCTGTTTCTTCTGGATGTTCTTTGACATAAAGGCAGCCTTTCTGTACAGCTTCTGTCAAAGCTTTGGCTGCATTTTTGTTTCCTTCGATCAATTGATCTGAAATAACCAGTGCGCAGCAGTATTCTTTATTCCAGCCTTCCGTGGTGGCGGTATCCAATACCGCTTTGAATCCATACTGTTTTTGAGCAATATAACCAACTGGATCGGTCATCGCAATAGCATCTACCTGTCCTGATTTCAAAGCTTCTGGCAAACTATTTCTTTCTACCACCACAAACTCCACTTCCATATTGTCTGGAGTGACACCAATGCCTGCCAGTTTCAAAGCACGCTGCAAAACCACAGCGCCTGTATCCGCCAGACCAGCTACACCGATCTTTTTCCCTTTTAAATCTTTGACACTATCAATGCCAGAATCGGGACGAACGACGGTACGTACGCAGCCAAAGTGTGTGCCCGTGGTAGCTTTCACTGGTAAACCATTCTGCCAAGGATGGATCGTTTTGGTAATCAAGGTCTGCATGGCATCGATCTGCCCAGAGCCAATGGTTTCATTAGCGGTAGCTCCATCGATTTTAACCAATTCTGCATCTAGCCCGACTTCTTTATAAAACCCTTTCTCGTAAGCCATAATGAGCGGTGCCTGGCAAAGAGACGGTGGATATCCCACTTTGACTTTCACATTGTCTACTTTTTGTGAAGAGGTAGCTAATGTTGCATCTTGGCTACCTGTATGGGTATCACCACCGCACCCAGCTAAGCCCCATATAGAAATCAATGCCACTGCTGCTGCAGCTGCTTTTATTTTTTTTGAAGTGATCATGAAATTCTCCTTTGCCAATCCTACTGGGAAACCAGAACAAATCCCTTTCTTACTCTGCGAAAATAGATACACCATTTTTTAGCTATGGATCAAATCTGTTTGACATAGAACACGTCATGCCTACTTGCAGCAATCTTTCTCCGTAGCTTTCACTGCTTCCTCATAAGTCATGGGATGACTTTGGGTAGTCTGCTCTTTTTCCACTTGGCTATCTGCATAAACTTGATACGCCAGTCCTCCACTGGAAACTGCCAATAAAGCAAAGGCAACGATAGCTACATTGAGTCTCTTTGTAATCGCATTCATAGAATATCTCCTTTTTTATACTGCACGATGAATAGAGTATGGACTATTTTTTCCATCTTGCAGGGCTTGCAAGATTTCGGTTTTATACTGATTAAATTCTGTAGATTCTCGATTCCAAGGTTCTGATAAATGAACGGGAATCTCTCGTACCACCCGACCAGGATGGGAAGACAATACGATCACGGTTTGTGCCATATACACCGCTTCTTCTATGTCATGGGTCACCATAATCATCGTGGTGTGGCTTTTTTCCCATACTTTATGTATTTCTTCTTGCATGGTAATTCTGGTAAAAGCATCCAAAGCACCTAGTGGTTCATCCAAAAGCAAAATGTTAGGACGACCAATGAGTGCCCTAGCCAAAGAGGCTCTTTGCTGCATACCTCCAGACACTTGATAGGGATAATGGTCTGCATACCCATCCAGCCCCACTTGATGAATAATTTCATCCACATTGGATTTTAATTCCTCATATACATGTTGTACTTTGAAGCCAAAAGCAATATTGTCATGAATCGTAAGCCACGGAAATAACACATGATCTTGGAACATAAACCCTCGATCAATGCCTGGTCCTTTCACTGGTTTTCCATCCACTTGGATACTTCCTGTATCAGGAAATAGAAAACCTGATATCAAGCGAAGCAATGTAGATTTGCCGCATCCAGATGGTCCAATAATAGAAGTAAAAGAACCAGGTTCTATATGCAAAGAAACCGCATCTAAAATGGGGTATGTGTCTCCTTTCCCTTTGCTCCCCTCAAAACTTTTAGAAACATTTTCTATATCAATACGTCCTTTTTTTACCATTTAATAACTCCTTTCTGCCATGCCAGTACATGATTTCTGAGTTTAAACATGAGCTCCATAAAAAGGCAGAAGCTCCCAGCGATCAAAATCAGTCCTGTATATACATTGGCATAGGACATCATTTCTTTTTGCCAGTTCACATACCATCCCAAACCATATTTAGCTCCCATCATTTCTGCAGTAACAAGTACAATAAAACTCATGCATGTCCCAGTAAATACACCCATAAAAATATCTGGCATAGCTGATGGAATGGCTACGCGAAAGACTTGATCCCAATGACTGGCCCCTAAAGTTTCTGCCACTTCGAAATAGGATTTATTCACGTTTCTAATCCCTGCCAATGTCAATGATGCCGTAGGAAACCAAATAGCCAGGAAAATCAAAAATACGCTGCCGCTATACATAGTAGGNNAATCACAAGAGCCAATGGAATCCAGGCTACAGGAGGGATTGGTCCTAAAGCTTTGATAAATGGCCAAATCCAATAATCTGCTTTTTTAGAAAACCCGAGCCAAGCACCTGTAGCAATCCCGATGGAAACACCTAAAATCCAACTAATAGCCAGCAAGGAATAGGAGTAGGCAATGCAAGAAAGAAGCAAATTGAAATCCTTAACAAAAGCCTGCAAAATTCGATCTGGTGCTGGAAAATAAATCACTGGGAGTAGCGCAAACTTGGCAGTCACAAGATTCAGCACATTTAAAAGCTGGAAAAGCATCGCATAAAAAGGGGCGCCATAGAGTAATTTCGCCTTCGTTTTGTCTGAAAAGAAGGAACCTACCAAAAGAACTACGTAGGCTAACAAACAAATCCCCAAAAAATATAGGAAATAGGGATGGGCTGGTATCATCTGCTTAGGACTTCGTTTCACCAGAAATTCCACCGCTCCAGTGATCCCAAGAGAAATCACTGGCAAAGCAAGAAGCCCTATCTGTTTAATATTCCATTTCCATAAAATGGGTTTCTCTCTTTCTTGAGATAAGATAGCTTCTGCTGCACTGACATCATTGTTCATCACTTAGAAACCTCCTTCATAACAACAAAAAACTCCCATCCATAAGGGACGAGAGTTTCGTGATTCCACCCAAATTCACCATACAGTTACCTGCATGATCTCATAAGGTACAGAAATGGTATGACCATAGTCGAAGCGTGTCATATTAGAACCATGTATCACCAAAGATTTTTCATGGACTCCACTGACATATAAAAAATACCTTCCTATACCTGGATGCGATAACGGGCACCACCCGAATGGTCTACGTATATAAAATTATATATTTCAACTCATCGGCTCTGAAACGCACTTCCATCTTTCTATCCGTATCCGCTTTCACTGTCCGGACTCGCTTTGCCGTCATCAAAAAATGTACTCTTTTTCTTCCTTGCCTTTTAATGATAGATAAAGATTTTTACTTAAAGAAAATATATGGCATAAGAAATAGGATGAATTCCCCCGTGAAGCTTTACCTTCTAGCTTTTACATACGAATTAGCAGCTTCTCTAATCCACTCTAGGTGGCTAATCGGTGTATCACTAGGAATGGTATCAGCGCCAAGAACAACCCCTATCGTTCCAACATCTTCCAATAAACGAATCGTTTCATCCTCCATTTCTTTTTGCGTACCGGTGTAAATCAAGTCCTTGTCGGTCTGACCAAATCCGCCAATCACAGCTTTACCATGGAATAGCTCTTTGCCTTTTTTCAAAGAGATGCCCTCCACTTTAACTGCCCAATTGACGGCTTGGAATGGATATTCCTTGTACCATTTCAGATGATTACGAAAACCATGATCGCCGCCAATATGAAGAATCTCACTGCCGCCTGCTCTATTGGCAGCCTCCAATATTTTGATTTCATAAGGAGCGACATAGTTTTTATACGTTTCTTCTGCTACCCCATCATAGCTGATGTTATTAACCGATAAATAAATACCATCTACGCCCGCTTCCCGAATCAAAGCGGCTGCCAATTCTGCATAATCATCGGAAATCACATCGAATACATGGGCCAACTTATTAGGTTCTTGCTTTAGCCAATCGGCTAATACGATAGAATGTCCTAGGCTAGATTGTACAAAGGCAATGGTTCTTGGAACTGCAAATAGATTGTAAAAAAGAGGAGTGTCACTACCGTAGGCTTGGACCAACCTTTTAGCATATTGAATTTGATCTTCAAACCAATGGGACTCTTTACCTAATGTAGTTATGGTTAGGAGTTCTCGTGGACTGGAAATGGCGTTTTGCAGAAGAGGATGGGGATACCCAAAAAAGCCATCGGTCATGATTTTAATCATATCAGGAGAAAATTCTTCATAAAATTTTCTCTGCCCCTCTAATACTCTTTGTGTCAATTCTGGATGGCGAAAAGCATCTTCTCCTACTTCATCTGCTAAAAAATGATGCCAAAAACCAACGGGTAATCGATCTGCTTTTTCATTATGAAATACAGCCTGTAATACTTCTCTTTTATTTTGTGCCATAGGTATTGCTCCCTTGTTGTATTGCAAATGGAAGAAACATTGCTATCTAAAAAACGTATGGTCACATGGCTACATCGTTTCATCTCTTGTACCTCACCTTATCAATAAAAAATCCCGAAAGGATTTCTCCTTTCGGGACGAGAGTTTCGTGATTCCACCCAAATTCGTTTGACCTGTCACCAGGTAAACCTTGCTAGGTACAGGCATATCATCAATGAAAAACGTACGACCTATTTCGATCATGAAAAGATACGTTCCTATACCCCTGCGCTGTAACGGGCGTCTCCCGAATAGCTTACTTCGTTTCAGCTCATTGGCTCTGAAATGCACTTCCATCTTTCTATCTGTATCCGCTTTCACTGTTCGGACTCGCTTTGCCATATTCAAAAGATGTACTCTTTTCTTCCTTGCCTGTAAATATACTTTTTACTTTTTTTCAAATGCTATTTTATGAATTCAATCATTGGTGACTAAAAAGTGATTTTATTTCTTTGTCACCAGTCTGCCAGCCACTATTTCTTATAAAACTGGTGAAATGCTGGAGAAGAGATCCCAATGAAAAGAAGGCAGCTGGCAACGCCCCATTTCAAATCATTCAGTTCTTTTGCAATCAGCTTTCCCATTGTTTTCATCCTCTCTTTTAAAAATCAAAAAAGCTCTCGTCCCATAAGGGACGAGAGCCATCGCTTCGTGTTTCCACCCAATTTCATATGCTTGTCACCAAGCATACCTTAAAAGGTTCTATCAAACCCTGACTCTATATCGGGAGTTCCCGGAAAGGCCTACTACATTTTCAACCTGTCAAACTCAGAAATGCACTTCAGCATCCTATCCACGCCCGCTCTCACTGTCCGGACTCGCTTTACTGTCATCAGAGTGCTTACTCTTTTCTTCATTGTTTCGTTGTGAGTACTCTACCACTATTTAGGATAGGTGTCAATAGATTTTTTGAATTTTTTATGTCAAAGTGACTGGAAAATATACAAAGGTGTCATCGCCATGAGCCCTTAGCACCTAGCTTCCATATATCCCCATGTCCTAGCTATTAATCCTTATAGGTGACAGAAAAATGACGATCTTCTTTTCTTGGCTGTGTAGCAAGGGGGCTATGACCTACAGCGACAGCCATTAACGGATAGGTTCCTTCTGGCAGATCCAGAGCTTTCACATAAGAAGCTTCATGTCCCAAATGGTGAATGAATCCAAAGAGTACCACAGAGCCCAATCCCAAATCTGTTGCTTTGAGATGGATATGTTCTGCAATGATACCGGCATCAAATTCTTTCAGGTGATCAAAGGCATCTTTGGTTTCACAAATGAAAATAAGCAGCGGTGCATTGAAAAACATATGGGGTTTTCCCAGTTTTTCTGTGGCCTCTTCATCGATTTTCTGTAAAAGGTCTTTGTTGGTCACAGCCACTAAAGCATATCCTGCATCATTGTGTTTTCCCACAGAAGCCGTCTTAGCTGCCTTAAGAAGGGCTTGTATATCTTCTTGGCTGACTGCTTCTTCCGTATAGGCACGGACAGATTTTCTAAGAGCTAATACTTGATCAAATTCCATCATGATTTCTCCTTTCACGACTAAAGATACCAAGTCACCCAAAAGATGACTTTTCCAATCATTCTAATCAATTATTCAAAACGAAAGACTTTAAGCCGTGGTGTAAGGCGGCGACTTCTTTCCGGAATAGGTGTGTGTCCCACAGCGACACTCATGATAGGCTGATAGCCCTCTGGCAGATGAAGGGCTTCGCAATACTTGCCATAGCCAGGTTGTTTTTCCAGATTTCTAATGAAGCTATATACACAAAGAGAGCCTAATCCTAAATCTACAGCTTTAAGATGAATATGTTCTGCCATGATACCTGCATTCACTTTGGCCGTATCATCTCGCGCTTCAGGGGTTCTTAGTATCAGAAATAGAGCAGGCGCGCCATAGATGGGATCTCCTTTTCCAGAAAGTTCTTGGTTTTCTTTAGCAAGCATAGCCAAAATATCTGGATTGGTAATAACAGCAATGGCATAATTTTTATAATCAAAATGGCCAATAGGTGACCGCTGAGCGGCCTCTAGTAAGGCACTGATTTCTTCTTCCGTAAGAGGTGTTTTTTCATACCGGCGAATAGATACACGGCGAGATAGTAGATCTGAAAATTCCATAGTGATGCTCCTTTAGGTGAAAAACGAAGAGATAGGATTTATGAATTAAGCAATGCAGAAAGAATGACCCCTGCCATTTCATAATCATCCATCTTAACTGCCCAGGGTTCTTCTTTCCCTTTTTCATATATGCGAAGGGGACCGCCATCGACTTCTGCTCTATCTAAATCAGAAAGTTCTATCGTAAAGGATCCATTTTTTCCGCGGTATCCCACTCGATCCGTGGTAATCCAGAAAGCCCCAGGCCCCTTTACTTCTTTCCAGCTTCCATTGGAAGGGTCTTTTAAAGTTCCTGCTTTAAACGGTTTTCCTTTGGCAATCACGGTCCCTTCTGTCAGCTCTCCATTTCGCTCCATCCAAATAGCAGGGGTGGCGAAATGAAGGGATTCTCCTTCCCGATATTTGACATTGGCATAGTCTTTATTGACTTTGGGAAGCAGACCTTTTTCTTGAATCTTATAAATGGCATTACAACGTTTTGCAATGGTGGTATACCGATATTTCTGATCCTCTTTCATCATATAACAAATAGCAATCAGTTCTTGGTACAATTCCATATCTTCATCGGTCATATACCCATTTTGATACAATTCTTCAAATACTTTGTCGCAAGCCATCCCTTGTGCCTGGGCTATTTGTTTATTGCTAAGACCATTTTCCTTGCCGTAAGCAATGAGTTCTTCTAAGGTATCATCCATATCATCATTCAAAGCGGCCTTAGATAATTTTTCTCCATAAGCCTTGATATATTCATCTTTGTTTTTACTAAATAAATTGAAAAACATAATTGATCTCCATCTCGCATACTACGATTGACTTCATATAGCTAATGTGCAGGTGATGTATATGTTTTTTATATCCCTGTGCCCGACACATCACTTGGCCCCATTGAAATCACAGAAAATATTCTTTATAACCTATTCACCACATGTCTATTTTGAAGTATTTTTTATAACAATTCCCGTTCGATGGTCTTGGCCACCCCATCTTCTTCATTGGACTCACAAATAGAGGTCGCCGCTTTCTTAGCCACTTCATCCCCATTGGCTACTGCATAGGACTTTCCAGCAAGCTGAAGCATAGGCACATCATTTTCTGTATTACCAAAGGCCATCATCTCTTCTCTCTGTATATGATATTTTTGAGCTAAAAAAGAAATGGCACTGGCTTTATTGATTCCTTTTTTGTGGATATCTACAAAATCATCTCCAGGATATACCACATCGATTTGATCGCCGAAAGAATCTTCTAGCCAGGTGCGAATCCTATCCCTTCCTTCTTGCGTCGGGTCTGCAAAGACAATGCGGGTCACCCGCTTTTGGGGATGGTAGAAGGATTCTCCTAAATAAATCGGTTTTTGGGTTCTATATTTCTGGTATTTTTCTTCCCTGCCATTGGGAGCATCCATATAAATATGTCCATCCCAAAATCCCGTGGCATCCCAGCCTTTTTCCTTGGCTCCTCTAAAAATAGCACCAGACAGTTTAGCATCGATACCATCTTGCAAAAGAGGCTCTCCTGTTTCACTCATCATAATCCATGCCCCAGTATAGCAAACAACCGGTACATTTCCCAAATGAAGGAGATCCACTTTTTCTTTTGCTGAATCCCACATTCTGCCTGTAGCTACCACAATGAAATATCCTTTTTGCAACGCCCTTTGGATGACATGACGGGAATAGTCTGAAATAGACATATCATCATGCAGAAGAGTGCCATCCAAATCGATAGCAATCATACGAATGGACATTCCCATTTCTCCTTTACTTGAACATAGTGCCTCATCATCGGTCACTGCAATCTACTTTTGATTTGCTTTTTCCTACAATAAATTATACTATATTTATTATAAAAATACAGAAGGAGAGTTATATGAAATACCGTTTACTGTTGCTTCTAGCCGCTCTCATATGGGGATTTGCTTTCGTGGCCCAAGTAGTGGGGATGGATTCTGTAGGACCTTATACGTTTAATGGTGTCCGATTCGTTATAGGATCCATCGTTCTTTTTCCCATCATTTATTTTTCAAAAGAAAATAAAAATCCACTTCCCACCAAAATTCCTGTATGGCTAGCCTGTTTTATGGTAGGCATCCCGCTCTTTGCTGGCGCCACACTGCAGCAAGTGGGCTTGCAATATACCACAGCTTCCAAAGCCAGTTTCCTCACGGCCACTTACATTCTCATGGTGCCGATCGTTGGTATTTTTCTAGGCCAGGTCTTACGGATCACCCATTGCATCGGCGCGTTACTAGCCATCTTGGGCGTGTATTTCATGTCCATAACTGACAATTTTTCTATTGAATTTGGCGATCTATTGATGCTCCTTTGTGCCATTGGTTTCACCATCCAAATTCATATGATGACCTATCTGACCCAGCGTTTTTCCCCCATTGTTCTCTCGGCAGGACAATTCATGGTGGCTGGTGTTTTGAATCTGATGTTAGCCGGT
>DJPC01000131.1:17972-25807 GCA_002439665.1 Dialister sp. UBA6422 | reverse complement strand
CCCTTACGTCGAGATGACGTAAGGGCTTTTATGTGAGAGAATCATCTCTTCTATTAGTATATCACTTTAGAAAAATTATTTCTGAAGAGCATCGACTGCTTCTGTAGCACGGTCTACATAAAGAGCGCGAACGTTAGCATTTTCACCAAGACCATGGATATAGGTATCTACCTTGAATCCTTCCTTCTTCAGGATGCTCTTATGGGAATCTTCATCATCGCCAGCCATATCGTTATTAGCATGGTCACCTGCGACCATCATGATTGGCATCAAGGTTACATGTTTATAGCCGCCAGCTTTCAGTTTCGGAATGACATCTTCCAGATTTGGACGACCTTCTACGGAATATACGAATACATTATTCATACCCAGCTGATGGAGACGATCCTGAATGACGCTATAGTAAGCATTGCCCGGATGCGGAGTACCGTGTGCCATGATGAGGGTAGCATCACCCTTGCCCATCTTCGGGAACTGGCTAGAGACGGCTTTCAGGAAATCAACGACCTGGTCCGGTTCACCTTCGGTACCCTGGAAATACATCAGTGGGGTAGCCAGAGAAATTTTCTTGAAGTTCTTGACCTGCATTTTGGTGACTACAGAGTCATAGCTATATTCCATGCCTGGAATGACATCCAAGGAAACTACAGCTACATGGGTATATCCTTCTTTCTGGAGCTTAGCAAAAGCTTCTTCAGGAGTCAGCTTCTGGATGCCTTCTTTGGCTTTTACGCGGTCAATGATGATATGGGAAGTATATGCTTCGTATACCGGGATATCTGGATGTGCTTTCTGAATAGCTGCTTCCACAGCATCAATGGTTTTAGCTCTGGTGTCTTTAAAAGTGGTGCCAAAAGTCATTACAAGAATAGCATCTTTATTTGGTGCATCTTTCATATCTGGGTTTTCTGCAGACCATACACCTACAGTAGATGCTTCACGCAGTGCTGGAGTTACATCTTTAACTTCAGAGTTCAGTTCATAAGCGCTGGCGGACATACCGAAACCAAGAGCACAGAGAGCTGCCATAGATGCGGTTAATACAGTTTTCAGACTTTTTTTCATGAAAAATCACTCCTTTGAAAATTTCCCGTATACTTTTTGCATGCGGGGATACAGCATAGGAGAAAACAAGTATTTTCCCAAGTACTCGTTGTTCTTGCATGCTATATTTAATATGCCTTAAGTTTAGTACAATGTTCTTATAAAGTCAATCAAAATTTACATAAAAATTCAATATTTTTTTCAAAGAATTTTATTGTAAATTGTTTATTTTCTAATACAATGAGAAAGTATGGTCGTTTATATATTTTATTTTACATACCAATAGTTCTTACATAGTAGTTACCACATGCTTCAAAAAATACAGCATGGCATTTTAGAATATCAAAGAATTTCTTTTAGCTTTAAAGTTCTAGTCATTTCCTATTTCTAAATACAAGATCCTATTTTTGATTGTATAAAATCATATAGAAACAGCTATCTTTGCAGAAAGAAACCAATCACAAAGTAGCACCTGCTATAACTGCTAAGGAGGACAAATTTTTTTTCCTAGACCTAGGCAAACATGCTATAATGTTACAGTGCATCTATTTATAAGAAGTACTATATGACATGTCATATATCATATATATAAGAGACTTTTGAGGATACTATGGAGTTCCTTATGGTCTATAGTCATAGGTGGAGAATCAATTAGAATGAAAGGTTTTGCAGCATTATCAAACCGGATTGGCATCGATATGGGATCCTCTCAGGTTCGTATTTACCAAAAAGATAAGATGATATTGGCTGAAGCCAGTGCAGTAGCAGTAGACAATATCGATGGGCATGTGCTGGGATTTGGTACAGAGGCACTGATTCATTATCATAAAGCACCGGAAAATAATTGTCTGGAATGGCCCGTTCAGAATGGTGTCATTGCCAATTATGAAATGACCAAATCTATGCTTCGTTTTTTTATTAAGAAATCTCTTCATCGGTCTGTCAGTCGACCAACGGTGATGATTGCCATTCCTGGAGAAATCAGCTCTGTCACTCGGCATGCGTTGGTGGATGCTTTGATTCATGCAGGATCTCAGAAGGTATATCTTCTGCCCGCTCCAGCAGCTGCGGCGCTAGGTGCTGGTATGGAACTAGAGAGACCAGAGGCGATTTTATCTCTTGTCATAGGCCGTGATGTAACAGACGGAGGCATTTATAGCTGCGGCGGTATAGCAGCCCAGGAAAGTACAGCTTTTGGAGGGCATTCTATCGACGTAGGGATTTGTCATTACTTGCAGGATCAGTACCAGATGATGATAGGTCTTGATCAGGCAGAAAAAATAAAAAGTGATTTGATTTCCCTTTCTGATCGAGGAGAAAATACGTTTACCGTAAGGGGAAGGCGCATTCGAGATGGCGTGGAAGTGGTAGTGGAGTTATCCCTAGAAGAAATGAGTCCTGTGATGCAGCGTATGATGCAACCAGTTCTACAATTGATGCACCGTCTTCTTTGCAAAGCTACGCCAGATATGGCAAAAGACTTGATGAAACGAGGACTTCTTTTATCCGGCGGTAGTGCTCTTTTGAATGGTCTTAAAGATTGGCTTTCTATGGAGCTTGGTATTCCAGTGGTAGTAGCAGATCGTCCAGGAGATGTGGTGGCTTTAGGTTGCTATGAAGCGTTTGAAAAATATAAGCAATTGCCATTTCTCATTGAAAATGGTGAAAAATATTATGGAGGAGCTTAATCATGTTATTCTTTGGTAAGAAAAAAATGATTACCGCTGTTCTACTGTTTTTATTTATGGGTCTCTGCGGTTGGTTTTGGCGACATAGGGAATATATTCCTTTTATTTCCCAGCCTTTATCTGTAGGAGCGGCTCCTTTTGAATACGGTGTCAGCCGGGTAGCGTGGCTAGGCGAAAATAGCCTAGGAATTTTTCGTCAGATTTGGGACAATTGGAATGAATTGGATGAATTAAAGAAAGAAAATGAAGGACTTCGTGCCGAACAGGCTCAATATAGTGAAATCTTAGCAGAAAATATTCGATTGAAGAGTCTTCTTTCTTTTAAACAAGGATATACCCAGTACCATTTAACTGGTGCCTCTGTCATTTCTAGAGATTATGGTGGATGGACGCATACCATGGTGATCGATCGTGGGGAAGATAGTGGTCTAAAAAAATATATGCCAGTTATTGTTCCATCAGGCCTTGTTGGTTTTGTGAGTGAAGTATATCAAAATTCTGCTAGAGTACAGTTGCTCTTGGATCCACGTACTTCTGTAGGCGGTATTGTGCAGCGCCCGGCTTCTCGTGTGGTTTCCATGGTATCTGGCAATAGCGGAAATCCAGGACAATTGGCTTTTGTAAACTTGCCTCGTGAAGCAGATGTGATTAAAGGGGATACTATCGTTACATCCGGTTACGGTGGTGTGTATCCCAAAGGGCTTGTCATAGGTACGGTAGAAAATGTAGATGTAGATTCTGTTGGTGGAACACAGGTGGCTTATATCAAAACAGCTGCAGATTTTTCCCATTTAGAAGAAGTATTTGTTATTACCGATCATATTCAAAAAACGTCTCCTGAAAGTATCTTGGTTAAACCGCCTAAAAAAGAACCCCCAATGAATCCGAATAAGCATCAGGCAGGTGAAAAAGAATGAGTGCCTTATGTGTATTTCTTTTGAGCTTGGTGCTCTTCTTAATGCAGACCTCGTTACTTCCCTTTTTATTTGATGGGATTACCCAGCCCGATATATGGCTCACCACAGTGGCACTCGCAACTTTGGTGTATGATAAAAAGATAGCGCTGCTTTTAGCTCTTATTGGTGGATTGGTGCAGGACATTGTCATCAGCAATTTCTTCGGACTTAGACTTTTGCCTTACCTGGCTATTGCTATGATATTCTTGGAATTGGGCAGGGAACGGTATAACAGGCATTGGTATATTTCCCTTTTGGCGGTCTGGATTGCATCTGCTGTCTATGTGGTAGCTTCTAGCTTTATTATGTGGCTTGCTGGCAGTCATTATCCGCCGGTGGCTTATTTCTTGCACTTAGGGATTCCCTTCATTTTGATGAATGGAGTCGCCGCTTTATTTCTTCACCCCATTTTGTGGGGAATGAAACGGGAAGGTGAACCGAAGTGGTAAAAAAACATGTGCCTTCCATTTTGACAAGGCTCTTGAAAAATAGAGAAGAATCCCGCTATGCTCGTATGATTTCTGTGGCAATGGTGCTCCTTCTTATTTTGGGTGTCCGCTTGTTTTATATGCAGGTCATTGAAGGCAATTATTATAAAGAAGAAGCCGATGGCAACCGTATCAGACACTTGCCCCTGCAGGCAACAAGAGGGGTCATGTATGATAGAAATGGGGTCATTTTAGCAGGTTCTAGATCGGCATATAGCGTCATCATGCCAGTGGATCGCAAAAAGAATACACTAAGTGATGAAGCTTTGCAAAAATTATCAGCGCTCCTCAAAGTACCTACTAGTGATTTAAAAAAGAAAATTGAAGATAATAAACTGGCCTTTGGGGCTATTTATTTGGCCAACGATGTAGGGATTGATGTGGCTACACAAATAGAAGAACAAAAAGATGAATTTCCTGGCATTGAAATCGAAGTCAATCCTCTTCGTGTATATCCCTTTGGCAATGCGGGTGCTCAGGTATTGGGATATGTAGGGGAAGCAGGTCCAGATGATAGAGATGCAGAAGGCAATCCTTATACCACGTCTACATTGATTGGCCGTTCTGGATTAGAACGGCAATATAACCAGTATTTAGAAGGTAAGAATGGTTCTAAAACGGTGGAAGTTAATGCATCTGGTCAGCCAGTCCGTTATGTAGGCGGTACTCCTGCTATATCTGGCAATAGTGTCCGTCTCACTTTGGATGCTAATCTACAAAAAGCAGCTGAAGAGGCTATGGAAACCCAAGTTAATACTTTGGCTCATGATGGTGTTTTACCTACTGGGGCTTCTGTGGTAGCGGTGGATCCTAATAGCGGTGCTGTATTGGCTATGGCAAGCTGGCCTAGTTATGATCCCAATCGTTTCAGTAAGGGTATTTCCTCCAAGGATTGGAACGATATTGTGAATAATAAGAATCATCCAATGCAGAACCGCACCATTTCTTCTATGTATCCACCTGGTTCTTTATTTAAAGTTATCACTGGGGCTACCGCTTTGGAAGCCAAAGCTATGACACCAGAGGAACGAATCTTTGATAGTGGTAAACATTGGTTGGTAGATAAAAGAAATGCCCAAGGGGAAGCTTTTGGGTGGATTAATTTCTATGAAGCACTGGAGAAATCCGATAATGTGTATTTCTATGAAATGGGCCGCCGTATTGGTATTGATAAACTGTCTCATATGGCAGAAGAATTCGGGTTGGGGAAACCTACCGGCATTGACTTGGCGGGAGAAGCCGATGGCAATGTAGCTAGCGAAGCGTATAAAAAGAAAGTATTCAACCAGGATTGGTACTTAGGGGAAACCATGGATGCTGCCATTGGGCAGAGCTTTACTTTGACCACACCGATTCAGATGGCTATGGTCTATGCCTCTTTGGCAAATGGCGGTTTCAGATATCAACCCTATCTGGTCAGCCGAGTCGATAATTTGGACGGGACACCGCAGAAAATTTTTGCTCCTAACAAATTGGGGGCTCTGCCTGTTTCTAAATCTACCTTAGATGATATCCATACAGGGCTTCGGATGGTTATGTCTCATAATGGTACTGGGGGACAGCTCTTTGAACATTATCCCATTTCCATTGCAGGGAAATCTGGTACAGCAGAGACCAATGGCTTGGATAACGGCTGGTTTGTGGCCTATGCGCCTTTTGATAAACCAGAAATTGTAGTTCTTTGTATGTTTGAACACAGTGGATTTGGTTCTGACTCAGCCGCTCCAGTGGTAAAAAAAATGATGGATGCTTATTTCCACGTCGGTGACTATGCACCAGGAAAACACAAAGATAAGGCAGATGGTAAAACGTCTAAAGGAGGGAACCCATAATGGCACATATTCTCTCGGTGGCTTCTGGAAAAGGGGGAGTCGGTAAGACGTTACTCACGAGTTCTATGGGCATTTCTCTTTCTCGAAAGGGAAAGCGGGTACTCCTTATTGATGGAGATATGGGAATGCGCAACATGGATCTTGCACTGGGTGTGGAAAATGAATGCTTATACCATATTTTGGATCTGTCAGAAGGAAAATGTTTTCCTAAAGATGTCATTCTTTCCATTGATGAGCATTTGGACTTTATTCCGGCTGCGCCATCAGGAACGTGGGAAGATATCATTCCAGCAGCTTTAGATACTGTATTAGAAGATGTGGATAGCCAATATGACTATATCTTACTAGATTGTCCTGCTGGGGTAGGAAGCGGCATCCAATATGCTTCTCGTGTTTCTGAGAAAATGGTCCTAGTGGTAGCCCCCTCATGGGCTTCCAAAAGAAATGCGGATCAATTGATTCACATGGTGGGAAGAAAAATTGATTGTACTATGATATTGAATCAATTCTCACAACAAGATGATACTCAAATTTCTTTTTCAGACATGGTAGAGACGGTAGACCCTGATTATTTTGCTGGTGTCATTCCTTACTCTGCAGAAGCAGATCGGTTAGCCCATGAAGGAGAACTGACAGAATTTTCTTCCAAAGGGGCTTTTGGCAAAGCGGTGACGTCTGTATTGGCTGCTATTTTAGAAGGGAAAAATTATCCCTATAGCCGGTGGGGGCATCTTTTGCAAGAAGCGGCTAGAGAAGAGGAAGCTTCCAAAGAAACTTTGGTAAAAGAAAAAACGAATGGTCTATCTTGGCATAGTACAAGCTATGCTTATAAATGGCGGAGAAGGAGATGAAACCATTGAACCTGATTCGTTATTGGCGGCGCATTGACAGTACACTTCTTATGGCGGTACTGGGATTGGCGGTCATTTGCCTTTTGATTATTGCCAGTGCCACCCATGCCAACATGGATGGAAAACCTGGACAATATGATTTCGTGATCAAGCAGGGAGTTTTTCTCATTTTAGGCTTATTGGTAGCTGGAGGCTCTTTGTATTTTGATTATAGGAAATTGTATCGTTTGGTACCTGCACTATATATATTAAATGCCATACTACTTTTGGTGGTTAAATTTGCTGGTACCAGTGCCTTGGGAGCGCAGCGGTGGATCCAGATCGGACCTTTTACCTTGCAGCCATCGGAATTCGCTAAATTATTTATGATTATTTGCCTAGCCCGTTTGCTCTCTAAAAATAAAAATGGATATCAGACTTGGAAAAGTCTTATTCCGGTAGCTTGCCTTATGGCACTTCCTACTCTTTTGATTTTCATTCAGCCTGATTTAGGTACTAGTTTGGTCTTTGCAGCGATTACTTTTGGGATGCTTTATATTTGTGGTCTCAAAATGCAATTGGTGAAGCGAGCTTTTTTGGTATTTGTGGTAGCTTTTCCATTGATTTGGTTTTTTGTGCTCCATAGCTATCAGAAAATGCGTATCCTTGTGCTTTTCAATCCTAGTGTAGACCCTTATGGGTCTGGATACCATGTCATCCAGTCGAAGATTTCTATCGGCAGTGGCGGATTTATCGGACAGGGACTATTTGAGGGTACACAAAGTCAGCTTAATTTCCTTCCAGAAAATCATACTGATTTTATTTTCTCTGTCATTGGGGAAGAATTGGGCTTCATAGGCGCCATATTTGTACTATTCCTTTATTTTATTCTTTTATATAGAACCATTATGGTATCTCGTTCTTCAGGAGATGCCTTTGGTAGCCTTCTGGCCTGCGGCATTTTTTCCATGTGGCTGTTCCAGATTTTCATCAATGT
>DJPC01000131.1:0-17805 GCA_002439665.1 Dialister sp. UBA6422 | reverse complement strand
GATGAATCCTGTAACCATTGATCCTGTGTGGCTGATGCATATTCAAAAACCGGCCAGGTATATTGGCGGTGAATGGAATAGTATCGTCAAAGACCATGAAAAAATTCCTGTGAAAGTAGCTTTGGCTTTTCCTGATGTGTATGAAGTGGCTATGAGCCATTTAGGTCTTAAAATTATTTATAGCGTTTTGAATGCTAGAGAAGATGCTTTGGCAGAACGTGTCTATGCTCCTTGGGTCGACATGGAAGCCATGATGAAAGAAAAGCACATTCCTCTTTTTACTTTGGAATCTAAATGTCCGGTAAAAGATTTTGATGTGTTAGGCTTTACCATGCCTTATGAAATGTGCTACACCAATATTTTAAATATGATTCATATGGCAGGGATTCCTGTATGGGCCAAAGATAGAACGGAAGACGATCCACTGGTTGTTTCTGGCGGTCCTTGTGTCTATAATGCGGAACCGGTGGCTGATTTCTTTGATTTATTCTTCATTGGGGAATCGGAAGAAGCCATTGAAGAAATGGTAGATATACTAAAATCATGGAAAGAGGAAGGAAAACCAGGTGGCAGAAAAGAAGCGATTCGCCGTTTGGCCAAGATTGAAGGATGCTATGCGCCTTCTCTCTATGAAGCATCTTACTATGAAAATGGAGTATTCCGTTCCATAAAACCTATCGATGAAGCAGCTCAATTTCCTGTGAAGAAACGGGTTATTAAAGATGTAGAACATGTACATATCGATGATAAGCCTATTTTGCCTCATATTGAAATTGTTCATGATAGAGCGGTTCTTGAAATGTTCCGTGGGTGCAGTCGTGGTTGCCGTTTTTGCCAAGCAGGGATGATTTATCGCCCGGTTCGGGAAAAGAGTGAACCACGTCTTCAAGAAATTGCAGATACCCTGATCAAAAATACTGGATATAATGAAATTTCTCTGATGTCCCTGTCCTCAGCAGACTATTCTTGTTTACCTGAATTGGTGGATCATTTGCTGGAAAATTTTAAGGACAAAAGAGTCAGTGTGAGCCTTCCTTCCCTTCGAGTGGATAGTTTCTCCATTGATATTGCGAAAAAGATTCAGCAAGTGAGAAAGAGTGGACTCACATTGGCGCCAGAAGCAGGTACCCAACGTCTTCGTGATGTCATCAATAAAGGGGTTACTGAGGAAGATATCATGGGGGCTTGTCGCAACGCCTTCCAAAATGGTTGGAATAAGGTGAAGCTATATTTCATGATGGGACTTCCTACAGAAACTGATGAGGATTTGAAAGGAATCGCTGACCTTGCAAACCGCATTGATGAACTTTATCGTGAAGTGCGGGGAAAATATGGATGCCGGATCACAGTCAGTGTAGCTAGTTTTGTACCCAAACCATTTACTCCTTTCCAGTGGTTTTCGCAGTGTACGGTAGCAGAAATAGAGCGAAAACAGCAATATTTAAAGAGTCTTTTTACCAATCGTCATATCAAGTATGCTTACCATGATGCTAAGACAGGCTACTTAGAAGCAGTCCTTGCTAGAGGGGATAGAAAGTTGGCACCGGTTATTTACAAAGCTTGGGAAAAAGGCTGTGAATACGATAGCTGGACAGAATTTTTCCATTTTGATACATGGATGGATGCTTTTGAAGAATGTCATGTGGATCCTGATCTCTATGCCAATAGAAAACGGGATGAATATGAAGAAGAACCATGGGACCATATCGATGCTGGTGTGGCCAAGGATTATCTGCGAAAAGAATGGCGCATGGCTAGAAATGGTGTACTCACCCATGACTGCCGCCATTTGCCTTGTAACGGCTGTGGTGTATGCCCTATTTTGGATGTAGACTTGATTGACCATAAGGAGGAAACTGGACATGAAAAGGCTGTTTTTGTCTATAAGCAAAGGTGAGGAACTGCGTTTTCTAGGCCACTTAGATTACCTTCGTACCATGGAGCGCATCGTTGTGCGCTCTGGGATTCCCATTGCTTTTTCTGAAGGATTCAATCCGCATATGAAGATTTCCTTAGATTCTGCTCTGGGGGTAGGTGTTACAGCAGATCCATTGTATATGGAAATCAAACTAGAAAAAGATATTTCCAATGAAGAGGTTCGTGCCATGATAGAGCCTCAGCTGCCCAAAGGGATCGTTATTCATGACATCATGGAGGCAAAGAAGGAATGGCCGAAATTTGTGGCCTTCTTTAATGAAGATTGTTATGAAATGGAAGGTCCTGTCACAGATGGGGCTAATGAAGAAACTGCAAAAGAGCAAATCGAAGCTTTCAATACGCTTTCTTCTTTCTTATATAAACGAGTTACCCCGAAAAAAATCCGTGAAATGGATGTAAAACCTATGATTATGGAGCCGATGAAAGTGCGCATTGAAAATCATAGAGCCTATCTCACTTTTTCTTTGATTCGAAGCAATACTGGTACCGTGCAGCCAAAAGATATATGGAAAATGCTATCTGAATCTTTCCATCTTCCGTGGATCCCTGATGCTTTCATCTGTTCCCGTACCGGTACCTATCGAAATAAAGATGGGAAGAGACTGACACCTTTTGAGGCTCATGTATTTGACGAGTTTGAAAAAGCTAAAAAAGGTTCTGGTGTTTCTAAATAGAGGGCATAATATCAGAATGATATGACTAGTCAAGCGTTCTAACCATTAAGAGCAGTTTATGTTGCTAGGTCAAATCATTGATCATAATGCCAACAGAACCTTAGCGTAGCGAAAGGACTATTATGAAACAAATTCTCCTTCATGTGAAACCAGAGGAAAAGATACTTGCCATCTTAGAGGAGGGCCTTTTATCTGATATTTCCGTAGAAAAAACAGAAGAGACCAATTTGGTGGGGAGAATCTATAAAGGTGTGATCCGCAATGTAGTACCTTCTATTAATGGGCTATTTATTGATATCGGTATCGGAAAAAATGGTTTTCTTCGCACCAAGGATATTCTTTCTAAAGAAGCCCATACAGAAGGTGCTTCTGTGCTGGTACAGGTGGAAAAAGATAGTACAGAGACCAAAGGCCCTCTTTTGACAGAAAAGATTTCCTTTGCTGGAAAATATGCAGTGGCGCTGATGAATACAGATTATATCGGTATTTCAAAAAAAATTAGAAGTGAAGAAAAAAGAGCTACTCTTAGAAGGACTGCTCGCTCTATCTGTCCTTCTGGTATGGGAGCTGTGGTGAGAACCGCTGCGGAAACAGCAGAGGCAGAGGCTTTTGAGAAAGATATCCTTGCTTTGGCTCATATCGGAGAAATTGTTGCGAAAAGGTACAAAGTAGAAAAAGCACCAGCTCTTCTCTATCGAGATGGAGATTTGGCAGTGAAAGCTCTTCGAGACTACATGACTGATGATGTGGAAATGCTTTGGGTGGATGATAAAGAAACCTATGAGCGGCTGCGCCAGATTGCCGAGAGCGAAGGCTTGTGTCCTCTGGAGAAGATTGGGCTTTATGACAATCGCATCCCTTTATTTCATGCATTCCATGTGGAAGAACAAATCCAATCCCTCTTTGAAAGAGAGGTGCCTTTGCCTTCTGGCGGCTCTTTGGTGATTGATTACACCGAAGCTTTAACTGCCATTGATGTCAATTCCGGCGCTTTCAAGGGAAATATGCCGCATACAGAACTGGCTTATCTCACCAATGAGGAAGCAGCGAGAGAAATCGCTCGTCAAATCCGCCTGCGCGGAATTGGTGGCATTATTATGATCGATTTTCTGGATATGGATAAAAAATCGCAGCAGGAAAAATTGGTTCATTTCCTGAAAAATGAAGTGCGTAAAGATAGGGTGAAAACTGTAGTCTGTGGCATGACTTCCTTAGGACTTGTGGAAATGACAAGAAAACGGACGGTTCATCGCCTATGGCAACAGTACTATGATACATGTCCTATTTGTCATGGTACGGGTCGCATTCTATCTCAAGAAGCCATGGCAGGGAAGATTGTAGAAGATTTGCGAAATAGAGCAGGGCAAGGATTTTTTAAAACAGACCTTCTCATCCAGTGCCAGGCAGATGTGGCGAAACTTCTGAATCAGGACGAGTGGAAGACGAGACTAGAAGACTTAGTACATCACGATGTGACTGTAGAAGATAGTGGAAATGAAAATAGAGAAGTTTATGCCATTTTGAGTAAGTAATACATCATAGTGGTGAGTGATTCTTTGGAAAGGGATTCACTCACCGTTTTTTATTGGAAAAAATGACTGTTAGTGACTTATTTCTTATTTTTCATTTTTATTTTGACAGGTGATGTTTCGGATTTAGACGATATATTTACTATATAGATAGAGAAGGGAAAAGGAATCTTTTCGGAATACTCGTCTCAGTCAGAAGTACGTACTTTAAGGACTAGGTAGCCAAGACGGGGAGGGGTATAAATTTAAGATTCTAATTGCTTATTCCAGTCAATTAGCAGGCCCGCAGAGAAGCTGATAATGAAATAACTACATGAAGAAGTATGTTAGTACCAATTCCTGATGTTCAGGCTGTTATGACAGAATCTAGAGGCACTTTCTACGGGAAGTTGTGAAAGCGCTGCTGCCGATTAGCGGTGGTCATCGTTATAGTTGTCAAGAGAGAACCCTGTTTTTGTGATGGCTGTATTCTGGGAAGCATAGCGATTGGTGATGGATCCTTAGTCTAGCCAGATCATATCGGGAGGGCTTGTTTTGTAAGGTGAAGTTGCTTTCGGGCGTTTTCTTCTCGTGTGTTCAGCCTAAAAGGGAAAAATATCCATGGTTTCTATGTCGATCACTCGTTTTGTTTATCCTATATGGATTGAGTATCATTTCATTCATTAGCATCCAAATATCATGAGAAATTTGATATCATCAAAGTAAAGTGTAGACATTTCTAAGGGGATGTAAGGATGGTGAATTTTCTTTTATCCATTATTTTGAAATAAAAAGAAGTGATTCCTGGAGAAATCACTTCTTTTCTAGTCGTCCTAACACTTGACTGGTTACTATAGTGAGTAGGAGATAAATGATGGCTGTGGTGATGAAAGTCTCCCACACGCGATAATATTGTGCATTGGCTGCGTTGGCCCAATACATCAATTCTGGCGTGGCAATGACAGAGGCAAGAGAAGAGTCTTTGATGAGACTTACAAAAGAATTTCCTAAAGCAGGGACTACAGACCTCAATGCTTGGGGTAAAATCACATATCTCATAGTTTGCCCATAAGAAAGCCCTAGTGCACTGGCGGCTTCTTTTTGACCTGCATCTATAGAAAGAATACCGCCTCGGATAGTTTCAGCGATATAAGCGCCTGCATTAATAGAGAGGGCTACTGCAGCTGCTAAAATGCCATCCGGTTTTTTCATAAAAAGAGGGATGATACCAAAATAGGTAATTAAAAGCTGTAAAAGAAGTGGCGTACCACGGATACTTTCGATCAAGCAAATGACAGGGATCCGTATCCATGATTTGCAAGACAGTCTCCCCAAAGCCAATAAGAGTCCTAAGAAAAAACCAACAAGGATGGCAATCACGGAGAGCTTAATGGTCAGCAATGTACCAGATAGGAAGAAAGGAGCGTACTCCTTAATGATGGTATATTTGAAATCTAGCATAATGTATTTCTTTCTAATGAATGTATGTGATGATATCTATATTGATATTAGTGACTAGTTGGTTGTTGGGACCAACTAGTCACAGTAAGTACACAGAATTTTAACTGATATTCAGGAGTTAAAGATCAATACCAATCTATTTATCCCGTTGGAATAGGGTTATATTTGTTTCAATGCTTCTAATGTCTTTGCATCTGGCTCTACGTGGAACCATTTCTGATAAAGCTTGCTATATGTTCCATCGGCGATGATATCTTTCATTGCTTTGTCCATTTTTTCTTTTAACGCAGTTCCTGTATCTTTTGGATACAAAATGCCAAAGTATTCAGGTGTAAAAGCTTTATCGTCATATAGAATGGATAGATGCTGGTTAGAATACTGGGCTTGTATGGCTTTGATAGATGTTTCATCCCCCACTAAAGCATCTACTTGTCCACCTATAAGCATCTGTATAGACATAGGTGTTTTTTTGATGGCAGGATTATTTTTTCCCATTAGTTTTTCCAAAGCTTCTTGCCCAGTGGAGCCATTTTGTACTGCCACTTCTTTGCCATCTGTTAAATCTTTTGCAGAGCGAATGGGACTTCCCTCTTTGACTAAAATCGCCTGGCGAGACTGGAAATAGGGAATGGAAAATAAATAAGAAGATTTACGTTCTTCTGTTATGGTGATACCAGATACGGCCATATCTGCTTGGTGAGAACGGATTTGTTCAAATAAGGCTTCCCAGCCAGCATCTGTGATATCCACAGTCATCCCGGCGCGGCTAGCGGCTTCTCTTGTCAAATCCATATCAAATCCTACTATACTTCCTTTTTCCATATATTCAAAAGGATTCCAGTTGGCATGGGTTACCACATGTATGGCATTAGTTGATTCTTTTGGTGGCTCACTGCCACAACCAGAAAAAAGAAAACATCCCGCTACTAGAAGCATAGTTCCTGCGACTATCATTCTTTTCATGATTTGCTCCTATCCTCTTATTCCAGTGATCGATTCTTATTAGATATGTTACGATATAGGTTCTTTCTGTTATGCCTGTGTCAATTACAAATTTTCATGTATATAGATTCTTTACTTTATCGGTAAGGCTTCAACCTATATAAGATATATTTATTATATAGCAATAAATAATATAATACAAGTTGTTCATTACAGAATCTATTGTAGCTTAAAATAAGAAAACTTAACTTTTTTATTACAAGTTATATTATATTTAATATGAGAAATATCTTGTTTCTTATGTATGGTAAAATCCATAGGAGTGGAGAAATGATTAGAACTGGCTTTCTCTATATTCTTTTGTTAGAATACAAGTAACGACGGTTTGTTTTATTTCTCTTTTTGGGAGAAGAATAAACTGCAGCATATCTATTTTTATCATAAAGAAGGGATTATCTGATGATACATGAAATTCATTCTGAAAAAGATTTAGACACTTATATAGCCGATGCCAAGGGCTATGTGCTTTTGGATCTCTGGGCGGCTTGGTGCCGGCCTTGTCAGGTGATGGCACCAGCTTTTCAGGCGGTAGAAGAACATTTTGCAGGGAAAGTATCCTTGGTACGTATGGAAGTGGATGAAATGGAAGAGCTGGTAGAACCCTTCCAGATCCAAGGGATTCCTACTTTTATTCTTTATAAAGATGGAGAAGAAAAAGGGCGCATCATCGGCTATCGGATGAAGAGTAAATTCCTAGAAGAAGTGGGAGCTTTGGTGGCTGGTGACTAGGGATTAGAGCTTTCGCTCTGCGCGGCCGAACAGAGAGAAAAGCTTGAGAACGTTACTTGTTACCAGCTAGAATTTCTCAAGTTTTTTCCTGTCTCTAAGAAAAAGGAAAAAACTTCTTGCAATCTACCATACCGTTTGTTATAATAGCAAAGAATTATCTATGTAGTTGAAATGAGGTGCAACAAGTGAAGAAGGGAATTCATCCGGATTATCATCCAGTCGTTTTCCGCGATATCGGTGCTGACTACTCTTTCCTGACCCGTTCTACAGCAACTTCCAACCAGACTGTAAAATGGGAAGATGGTAACGAATACCCGCTGATCAATATTGATATCAGCAGCAAATCCCATCCGTTTTATACAGGACAGCAGCGTTTCGGTAAGGCTCGTGGCCGTATCGAAAAGTTCAACAAGCGTTACGGAAAAACATCAGAATAAGGAACAGGGCATTGGCCCTGTTTTTTATTGCCTTTTTTACTGCTGGTTGTTGGAGACTCATTCAGTAGTATCTTACACTTTAAAGGATACTCGAAGCGGTTTTTAGATATTTCAACTATTTCATGGTATACTAATAAGTAGTTATTTTTTACATATCTAATGAATACTGACTGTTGGGTCAATCCAAACAACCAACAACAGATAACTAACAACATTTTTATAGGAGATATTATGCAAACTAGTAAACTTGATGGTATGGAAGCCAGATATATCACTTTGGAAGACCAGTTAAGTGACCCTTCTGTCATTGCAGACCAGAATAAATGGAGAGAGCTTTCTAAGGAACATTCCGATTTGGGTGAAATTGTATTTAAGTATAGAGAATACAAAGAAGCGTGCCAGGAAATCAAGGATGCTTTGGATATTTTGGAAGATAAATCCCAGGCCGATCTGCATGAATTGGCGAAGGAAGAAATGAAGGAAGCAGAAGATAAGAAAGCTGCTTTGGATTTGGAAATCCATAAAATGCTTATACCAAAGGATCCCAATGATGGGAAGAATGTCATTTTGGAAATTCGCGCTGGTACCGGCGGAGAAGAAGCGGCTCTTTTTGCAGCTGATCTTTTGAAAATGTATTTAAAGTTTGCTGAAAGAAAGGGCTGGAAAGTAGAAATCGCCGATGCCAATGAAACGGACTTGGGTGGTTTTAAAGAAGTCACTTGTACCATTGATGGAAAGAATGCTTATTCCATTTTGAAGTTTGAAAGTGGTGTCCATAGAGTGCAACGTATTCCGGCTACAGAAAGCCAGGGTCGTGTCCATACTTCAGCAGTGACCGTGGCAGTGCTTCCAGAAGCAGCAGATGTGGATATCGAAGTGAGAAGGGAAGACCTTCGTATCGATGTATATCGCTCCTCTGGTGCAGGCGGACAGCATATCAATAAGACCTCTTCTGCCATTCGGCTGACCCATCTTCCGACTGGGATGGTGGTCACTTGCCAGAATGAACGTAGCCAGCGGCAGAATAAGGAAAAGGCGCTGCAGATATTAAAATCTCGTCTGTATGACCAGGCTTTGCGGGAATCCCAGAGCAAGGAAGCGGCTGATAGAAAGAGCCAGGTAGGGTCTGGGGATCGTTCGGAACGTATCCGTACGTACAATTATCCACAAGGTCGTGTCACCGATCATCGCATCAATATGAGTATTTATCAGCTCGATGATTTTATGAATGGTAATATGGACCCTATCTTGGATCGTCTTATGGAAGAGGATTTGGCACGCCGCATGAAAGCGAGTGAGGAAAATGGCCGCTAATACCCTGTGGACCATCAAAAAATTAATTGATTGGACTACCCAGTATTTTAAAAATCATCACATAGAAGATCCTAGGCTGGATACGGAATTGCTCTTGGCTCATGTGCTTAAAAAGCAGCGTATTTTCTTGTATACTGACTTTGATGAAATGGTCAATCCTGATGAATTAGCTCAGTTTAAATCTTATATCCAAAAGCGGGTGAGCGGGATTTCTACTTCAGCTATCATTGGAGAGCGGGATTTCATGGGCCTGACATTTAAGGTGAATGAGAATGTATTGATTCCCCGGCCGGATACAGAAACATGGCTGGAAAAGGTGATTCAGTATCATCGAGGGGATCAAAATCTTCAGATAGCTGATCTTGGTACTGGAAGTGGTGCTATTCTTTTGAGCTTTTTATACTATTGTAAGGAAGCCAAAGGGGTGGGGGTCGATATTTCGCCTAAAGCACTTGAGGTAGCTAAAGAGAATGGAGAAACATTCCATCTAACGGATCGCGTATCTTGGATAGAAGGGGATTATATAGAGGCTCTTCCCCAAGATGTCTTGTATGATGGCATTTTGACCAATCCGCCTTATATTCCCCATGATGATATCAAGGGGCTTTCCACAGAGGTACGCCATGAGCCGATGCTGGCTCTTGATGGCGGGGAAGATGGACTGACATTTTATCATCGCTTAGCAGAAAAAGGGGCAGCTCATCTAAAGCCAGGTGGATTTCTAGCCATGGAATTTGGCATCCATCAGTGGGAAGATATTTTACATTTATTCAAAGAAACTGGTCAATTCGAAGATTTTGAAGTGATCAAAGATTATGGTGGTATTGAACGGGCCATATATTGCAAGAAAATGGCTAGTGACTGAGAATTAAAACTAGTCACTATATTGTTGTTGGTTGTTAGTTGTTGGATCCAAATAACTAATAACAAGAAGGTTTCTATGATGTTTACTGAAAAAGTTGAAGTTAACGAAGAATACTATAAAAATAAAGTGTACGAACTGGGTCGTATCATTAGAGAAGGCGGTCTGGTGGCATTTCCTACAGAAACGGTGTATGGATTGGGCGGTAATGCCCTAGATGGAAGTGCTGCTAAGAAAATTTATGCTGCCAAAGGGAGGCCTTCAGACAATCCTTTGATTGTCCATGTGGCAGATCCTTCGGAAGTAGAAAAGTATGTACAGGAAGTATCTCCTTTGGCAGAAAAACTGATGCAGAAATTCTGGCCGGGACCTCTCACCATTGTATTTCCGAAAAAAGATAATATTCCTATGGAAACGTCTGGGGGCCTATCTACCATTGCTATGCGCTGCCCAAGAAGTGAGGCTACTCGTGCGTTGATCCGTGCGGCAGGTGTGCCTATTGCAGGTCCTAGCGCCAATATTTCTACCAGACCAAGTCCTACCACGGCAGATGATGTACTCCATGACATGGATGGTCGTATCCAGGCGGTGGTCGATGGAGGCCCTTGTCAGATAGGCCTGGAATCTACAGTGATTGGTCTTGAAGGAAATCAGATCATCATTTATCGTCCAGGAGGTATTACTTTGGAAATGCTCTCCGAAGTGGCACCGACTACCGTGGATAGCGCACTGGCTACAGGAGATAGCCATCCTAAAGCACCAGGAATGAAATATCGCCACTATGCGCCGTCAGCACCACTTACGGTGTATACGGGAAATACAGATAAGGTGGTACAGGAAATTTCTGTTTTTGCGGCAAAGAAAGATATGAAGTATGGTTTCTTTGTCAGTGAAGAAACCGCGGCTCTTCTGCCTAAGGGACTTCCTCTCTTTATTTGGGGAAAACGAGATGACAAAGAGCGGTTTGCCCACAATCTTTTTTCTGGACTTCTCTATTTCAATAAACATCCTGTAGATCGTATCATTGGAGAAGGAACAGATACTAAAGGACTTGGCCTGGCTATTATGAATCGGCTCACCAAGGCATCAGGATATCATATCGTAGTAGAAGAGCGGTAATAAGCGGCTCTTAAACATTTCTATTTTTAGTGATACGATCAATTGTGCTATATTTTTACAGAAACTAAGTGCAGCTTTGCGTTTAGTTTCTTTTTTTTTACGGCTGTTGTATACTAATGACAGATGATTCTATTTGTTTTTCTTCTTATTAGGAAGGGAGATTCTTATGAAAATTGCCATTGCCAGCGATCATGGTGGATATGAATTGAAAGAACTTTTGAAAAAGCACTTAGATGCGGAAAAGGTGGAATATATTGACTGTGGTACTGATTCTGAAGAATCTTGTGATTATCCGGATTTTGCAGAGAAAGCTTGCAAGCTGGTACAAAAGGGAGAAGTCACCTATGGGGTTCTCATCTGTGGTACTGGTATCGGCATGTGCATCGCTGCCAATAAGATGAAGGGCATTCGTGCGGCTCTTTGCGGAGATACATTCTCTGCTCATTTCACTAGAGCTCATAATGATGCCAATGTGATCACCATGGGGGCTCGTGTGGTGGGACCAGGTCTCGCAGAATTTATTTTGGATGAATTTTTAAAAACTCCATTTGAAGGCGGTCGTCATGCCAGAAGAGTTGGCAAAATTGCAGCCATCGAAGAAGAAAATTGAGCTTTTGGAATTTGAGATGATTTCTGCTGATACAAGTTTCTCAGGATTCTCAAGTTACTCAAGTTTCTCAGGCTCCCAAAATGAAATGCTAATGCTAGCGTCTACTCTCACATTCGAGGAACGTGAGAAACCTGAGTAACCTATTATCTATAGGAATTATCCCCAATTAAAAGTATTGAAAATGAAAGAGATTGAGTCATATGTATGAAGATTTGAAAGATGAAGCTCGTAAAGCCTTAGAAGAACTTTGTGAGGTATCTCATTTTCGTAAGGGAAGTCTCCTTGTCATAGGGGGATCTTCTAGCGAAATCAGGGGCGGGCATATCGGAAAAGATAGCTCCTATGAAGTGGGTACTGCCGTGGTGAATGCATTGATGGAAGTGGCAAAAAAGAAGGAACTTCACCTGGCATTTCAGTGTTGCGAGCATTTGAACCGGGCTCTGATTATGGAACGGGAAGAAGCAGAAAAAAGGGGCTATGAGGAAGTGACCGTAGTACCTTGGCTCCATGCGGGCGGTGCTTTTTCTACCAATGCATTTTATTCCTTCAAAGATCCTGTAGCAGTAGAAGAAATCAAAGCCGATGGGGGACTGGATATCGGTCTGACCATGATTGGTATGCATTTGAAACGGGTAGCAGTTCCTGTTAGGCTTACCAATAATCGAATTGGATGTGCTATTGTGGTAGGGGCTCGTACCCGTCCACCTCTGATTGGTGGAGAAAGAGCTCATTATACCAGAGAACCATAGTAAGAGTAAGCAGGTATATAGTGATGAAGCCAGTGATCTCTTTCTGGGTGTAAGAAAGAGATCATAAGTCACTCGATTAAAGACTAGCATATGATGGGTAAACGTGGTATACTATGTCCATGCATATAAACTACATAGAAACACGATGAAGTGGCTGAGATATCTGAAAGGATATCCAGCCATTTTTATCTATAAGGGTTTAACAGGGAGACATTTCCTGTTTCAGAATAAGAGTTTTGCATAAAATTACAGGATTTTTCTTGCTATTGATTCATTTTTATTTTATTCTGTCCCTGTTTCTAGCTTGAGAGTTTATGCATCTATTGGGTGCATTCTTACTATGCATGTGTTACAATATAGCCACGTCAATCATCTAGAAGAAAACTCATTTATTCATTGATTGAAATGATTCTTGGATTTTTATTCAAAAGAGAGCTCATTATTTATGAGGGCTATAAGGATTTCTGATCTATGCTTTGGATACGATGTCCTATCATTTTGTTTCTTTGGATTAATTTGTATTTCTCTAGTCTATCCCACAGATGATTTGAAGTAAGAGATGGAAATTCCACTTGGTGATCTCTTTTTTTAGGAGGAAGGGAGCTATTTTTATGCAGCATTTAAAAGATGATAAGGCCGTTTACGAGGCCATTCAGGAAGAACTCAACCGTCAGAGAAATAAACTGGAAATGATCGCTTCTGAAAATATTGTAAGTTACGCTGTGATGGAAGCCCAGGGCAGTGTACTGACCAATAAATATGCAGAAGGGTATCCGGGAAAAAGATATTATGGTGGCTGCGAATTTGTTGATAAAGTAGAACAGCTCGCCATTGATAGAGCGAAGGAACTTTTTGGCGCAGACCACGTGAATGTACAGCCCCATTCTGGTTCTCAGGCAAACTTTGCTGTTTACTATGGCCTCTTGAAACCAGGAGATACCATGATGGGTATGAACCTTACCGATGGCGGCCACCTCTCCCATGGCAGTCCAGTCAATATTTCTGGTAACTACTTCCATGTAGTTCCATATGGCGTTAGAAAAGAAGACGAACTTCTGGACTATGAAGCTATGGAAAAGACTGCCAAAGAAGTACAGCCAAAACTTATTATTGGTGGCACCAGTGCTTATTCTAGAATCATTGATTTTGAAAGAATTGCTGCCATTGCTCACGAAGTAGGAGCACTTTTCATGGTGGATATGGCTCACTTTGCTGGCCTTGTAGCAGGCGGTGAATATCCGAGTCCTGTGCCGTGGGCAGATATTGTGACTACCACCACCCATAAGACCCTCCGTGGTCCGAGAGGCGGTATCATTATGTGCAGAGAACAGTATGCCAAAGCCATTGATAAGGCTGTATTCCCAGGCATGCAGGGCGGTCCTTTGATGCATGTCATTGCAGCTAAAGCTGTTGCTTTTGGTGAAGATTTATCTGATGATTTCAAGCAGTATGCTAAGCAGATCAAAAAGAATGAAAAAGTTCTCTCCGATGAACTGCAGAAAAATGGTATCCGTGTAGTTTCCGGCGGTACGGATACTCATGTACTCTTAGCAGACATGAAAGCCATCGGTATCACTGGTAAAGTGGCACAGAATGTTCTGGATGAAATCGGTATCACTGCCAATAGAAATACCATTCCATTTGAAACACTTTCTCCATTTGTCACCAGTGGTATCCGTTTAGGCTCCCCGGCTCTGACTACTAGAGGTCTTAAGGAAGATGATTTCAAAGAAGTAGCAGATATTATTTCTGCTGCTGTGAAGAATCCAGAAGATGAAGCTGTGAAGGCTGACTGCGCTAAGCGAGTACATGCTCTGTGCGTGAAATATCCGCTTTATGAAGATCTCTAATATTTCATAACAGTATAAAGGAAAAGGCATGAGTCATTTTATCTCATGCCTTTTTTGTGCATCTCATGCAGGATGGATATTCTATAAAAGAGCGGGCTTATAGCGCTCTGTATTTCTTCTATTTCTCTTTGGATGCATGTTTTATCACAGATGATGCAAAAGCCTTAACTAACAAGTAGCTGTTTTTTGTGATATAATGAGAAAAATTTCCAATTGGTTAGATGATAAGGAGGCGATGATATGGGGAAAAAGAAAGTACTCATTGTCATAGTCATTTTACTTCTGCTTCTTTTAGGTGGCGGATGTTACTGGTATACCCAGTCTCATCAAGAGAAGAAAGAAACTTACACACTAGGAGAAGTCAAGAGAGACAACATTTCTCTTTCTATCGATGCTACTGGGACCATTGAACCAGTCAATAGTGTGGATCTTTCCGCTACAGCTTCTGGTACTTTGGAAAAGGTCTATGTGAAACAAAATGAAAAAGTCACTAAGGGACAGGTGCTTGCCATGATCGAATCCAAGGCACTCACTTCGACCATGAAACAGACCCAGAATACCCTTGCTAACAAAGAATCATATTATGAAAGGCTGAATCGTCTCTATGAACAGGGGGCCATTTCTTACCAGGAAATGGACAATGCTCGCTTGGAATATCAAAATGCCCAGGCAGCTTATGACAAAGCCCAGGCAGATGTGAATGATACAGTGATCACCTCTCCTATGGATGGTACTGTCATTGGAGAACCTATGAAAGAAGGGGAAACAGTTTCTCAAGGTCTTTCTAGTCAGATGGTGATTGTGTCAGTGGCGGATTTATCTCAAATGCGCATTGAGCTTTTGGTGGATGAGACAGACATTGGTGAAGTGGCTGTGGGACAAGGAGTGGAATTTACGGTGGATGCCTATTCCAATAAAACCTTTCATGGCGTAGTTTCCAATATTTCCAAGAAGCAGTATTCTTCTAGTTCCTCTTCTTCCAGTAGCTCTTCTAGCTCTGTGGTGTACTATACCGTGTATGTAGATATCAACCCAGATGAACTGGATGGTCTGTATCCATCTATGACAGCGAGAGCTACCATTAAGGGAAGAGAAAGTGAAAATGCACTCACAGTACCGGTGACAGCGATTCGAAGTGATACAGAAGGTTCTTATGTGTATGTGAAAGAAGGAAATGATGTACGGAAAGAGTATGTCAAGACCGGCATATCTACGGATAAGGAAATCGAAATTACTGGTGGCCTTAAGGAAGGGGATCAGATCGTAGTTTCCGGGACTGTAGCCCAGGAAAAGGCAGCAGCACCTACCAATAAGAACAACCGTCATGGGCCGGGAGGACCGATGTAATGGAGAAGGAAATACCAACTGATGAAGTGATTAAGCTCACTGATATAGGGAAAAGTTACTATATCGGAAAGCAGGAAGTACCGGTATTGACCAAGATTGATCTTGCCATCCATAAGGGAGAGTTTGTATCTATTATGGGACCTTCTGGGGCAGGAAAGTCCACCTTAATGAATATTCTAGGGTGTTTGGATCGTCCCACAAGGGGTTCTTATGAGCTGGATGGGGAAGAAGTGGCCCATCTAAGCGACACACAGCTGGCTTATACGAGAAATCGGAAAATCGGTTTCGTATNNCGTATTTCAAAGCTTTAATCTTCTTCCTAAATTATCTGCCTTAGATAATGTGATACTTCCTATGATCTACGGTAATCTATTTCCCAAGGAACGGAAAGAGAGAGCAACTCGCATGCTGGAGTCTGTGGGATTAGGAGACCGAGTGAACCACATGCCGGCAGAGATGTCAGGTGGGCAGCGTCAGCGCGTAGCCATTGCTAGGGCGCTCATCAATGACCCAGCTATCATTATGGCCGATGAACCTACAGGAAATTTGGATAGTAAATCAACGAAAGAAGTGATGGAAATCTTTTCTCATTTATATAAGGAAGGGAAAACCATCATCCTAGTGACCCATGAAACGGATGTGGCTTCCTATGCCACTAGGCATGTCATTCTTTCTGATGGACATATCAGCAGGGATATCAAAGGACCGTTACATGAGTAAGAAGTAAGGAGATAGAAGGCGCACCACTTACAAAGCGCCAGAAGGATTTGATGCGGCCAAGGTACTAAGGATATGCAAGATTCCAAGGTTCCTTGCATATGCCGAATCACTCTAATAGTATGAATGGATGGCATTCTTACCTATTGGCGCTTTCTGATTTTGTGTGTCCCTTTCACTGCTCTTCCTTCTTAATTTCCAAAATGCTATCCATAGGGGTTACTCAGTGAAATGAGGTGACTATATGACCAATATTTATATTGAAAGTATACGTATGGCATGGAGTTCCATTGTGAGTAATAAGATGAGATCTCTATTGACCATGCTGGGCATTATCATTGGCGTGGCAGCAGTCATTGCGCTCATGTCTATCGGTTATGGTGTACAGAATTCCATTAAAAATGATATTTCTAGTTTGGGCTCCAATACCATTACGGTTACACCAGGAACAGGCAGAAAGCCTGGTGTACGAGCAGCGGCTGGCTCTATGCAGACATTGACCTATAAAGATTACCTGGCTATTAAAAATCTTCCTAATATCACCTATGCTGCACCGCTTGTTAATAATAGCTACTTAGTGGTCAATGGTAATAAAAACTGGAATACAAGGGTGTATGGGTGTACCACCGATTATGCAGAGTTATCCAGTTTAACTACCCAGGAAGGCCGGTTTTGGACAGAAAAAGAATACAATTCTCGTGCCAGAGTGGCTGTCATTGGGAAAACAGTGGCTACGGGATTATTTGGGGAAGAGGATCCAATCGGACAAAAAATTCGTATTAACGGCAATCCATTCACAGTGATTGGTCTTTTAGAGGAAAAGGGATACTCTTTTATGGATCAGGATGATCGTATCCTTTGTCCCTTCACCACCGTACAAGAACGTATGCTTCATATCACCTATGTGAATAATATTGTCATTTCAGCAGCTGATAGCAGTGGACTTTCTCAGATAGAATCGGATGTGACCAATCTTCTTCGCACACGGCACCGCATTGCCACTGGTGCGGAAGATGACTTTTCCATTCAAAATTCTCAAGACCTATTAAAAACGGTGGAATCCACCACTCAGACACTCACTATTTTCTTGGGGAGTGTAGCTGCTATTTCCTTACTGGTCGGTGGCATTGGCATTATGAATATCATGCTTGTTTCTGTTACGGAGCGAACCAAAGAAATCGGGATACGAAAAGCATTAGGTGCTACGTATCACATGATTATTGTGCAATTCCTCATCGAATCTGTCACCGTGAGTCTGGCAGGTGGATTCTTGGGGATTGCTTTAGGCATAGGTCTTGCTGAGCTGATACCGCATGTAAGCACTATGAATACTATGATTACAGCCACGCCGATTGTGGGATCGTTCTTCTTTGCAGTGATTATTGGATTGGTATTTGGTATTTATCCTGCCCAAAAAGCGGCCAAACTTAATCCTATCGATGCTTTGCATTATGAATAGTTACTTTTTGATAGGGCTAAACAATTAAC
>DJPC01000097.1:5434-5801 GCA_002439665.1 Dialister sp. UBA6422 | reverse complement strand
AAACGCTGGCCGCCGAACTGTGCTTTGCCGCCCAGTGGCTGCTGGGTAACCAAAGAGTATGGACCTGTGGAACGAGCGTGGATTTTATCATCAACCAGATGATGGAGCTTTAACATATATTTCCAACCAATGGTGACCTGGTTATCCAGTTTTTCACCGGTACGGCCATCAAAGAGATCCGTCTTGGCATTGGCTGGCAGGCCTGCTGCTTTCAAAGTAGCTGCCAAATCTTCATCTCGGCAACCATCGAATACTGGAGTTGCAATATGGATACCAGATTCAGTCGGTTCAGGCATGCCGTACTGATCGAAATCATAGCCGCAGTCAATGAGACGCTGCTTCATTTCTTCATACTTCGGAGAACCAA
>DJPC01000097.1:4979-5325 GCA_002439665.1 Dialister sp. UBA6422 | reverse complement strand
CCGATGTTCATTCGAGATGGTACGCCCAATGGGTTCAATACCAAATCAACTGGACGTCCGTCTGGAGTGAATGGCATATCTTCGATCGGCATGATACGAGAGCATACGCACTTGTTACCATGACGGCCTGCCATCTTATCCCCTTCACGAATCTTACGTTTCTGTGCAATGTAGACACGAACCAGTTTATTGACACCTGGAGCAAGTTCATCGCCATTTTCACGGGTGAAAACTTTGACATCTACGACTTTACCAAATTCACCATGTGGTACACGGAGAGAGGTATCACGGACTTCTCTTTCTTTATCGCCGAAAATCGCACGAAGAAGTCTTTCTTCTGGAGTCA
>DJPC01000097.1:3635-4882 GCA_002439665.1 Dialister sp. UBA6422 | reverse complement strand
ATCCCGTTTTCATCCAGGTATTTTACAGCATCTTCAGAAACAGAAGAAAGCTGACGGGTAATTTCTTCTTCACCCAGTTTGGTATCTCTGGCATCGCATTCGTATTCTTCAATATGAATAGATGTGTAGAGATCATCTTTTACCAGACGTTCAGAAATCAAAACAGCGTCTTCGTGGTTATACCCTTCCCAAGATACGAAAGCTACCAGTACGTTATGGCCAAGTGCCAATTCGCCGCCATCGGTAGCCATACCATCAGCTAAGGTATCGCCAGCTTCTACTCTTTCACCCTTGAAAACCAGCGGATGCTGATTGATGCAAGTGGACTGGTTGGAACGCATGAATTTAATCAAATCATAGGTATCCAGTTCTCCATTATCAGCCCGGACAATGATCTGACGGCCAGTAATTCTTTCTACCGTACCGCCTCTCTTAGCGAGGATACATACGCCAGAGTCCTGACCAGCGACCCATTCCATACCGGTACCTACAAGCGGAGCCTCTGGACGAAGCAACGGTACAGCCTGACGCTGCATGTTCGCACCCATAAGAGCTCGGTTGGTATCATCGTGTTCCAAGAACGGAATGAGGGATGTACCGATGGAAACCACCTGTTTTGGAGATACGTCCATGAGGACTACTTCATCAGGTTCTGCTTCCAATACATCTGGGCCGCGACGGCTGGCTACATTTTTATGGACAAAATGACCTTCTGCATCCAATGGTTCACTAGCCTGGGCAATAATCTTATCTTCTTCAATATCAGCAGTAACATACTTACATTCGTTGGTGACAGTATGTGTTTCCTGATTAATCAGACGATATGGGGTTTCGATAAGGCCGTACTTATTGATGATCCCGTAGTTGGACAAAGAAGAAATCAGACCGATGTTTGGACCTTCTGGTGTTTCTACAGGGCACATACGGCCGTAATGGGAATAATGTACGTCGCGGACTTCGAACCCTGCACGTTCACGAGAAAGGCCGCCAGGTCCTAATGCAGACAGACGACGTTTATGTGTCAGTTCAGCCAATGGATTGGTCTGGTCCATGAACTGGGACAGCTGAGAACTACCAAAGAATTCCTTGATAGCTGCTACGACTGGACGGATATTGACCAAAGCCTGTGGGGTCATCTTATCCTGATCCTGGGTAGTCATTCTTTCACGAACCACTCTTTCCATACGGGTAAGACCGATACGGAACTGGTTCTGCAAAAGTTCACCTACACAGCGAACACGACGATT
>DJPC01000097.1:0-3557 GCA_002439665.1 Dialister sp. UBA6422 | reverse complement strand
AGATAATCGATGCAAGCAATAATATCACAAGTTTCCAATGTACGGTAATTGTCTTCTCTGTTACCAGAAGAGCAAATCACCTTAACCGGTGTGCCATCATCTTTCTGAGTCATCACTTCTACCTGATCGAAGGAAGAGAATACACCGCTTTCTTCGATTTTAGCGATAGCGTCCTGATCGATTAAGCTATTGGCTTCGATCACCACTTCGCCAGTTTCCATGTTGACGATAGGGCCATCTGTCTTATGACCCAAGAGACGGTTCTTCCAAGCCAGCTTCTTATTCAGCTTATAACGACCTACTCTTGCCAGGTCATAGCGACGAGGATCATAGAAGAAATTATTGAGAAGGGTGGTACCACTTTCTTCGGTAGCCGGTTCACCAGGACGAAGTTTGTGATAGATTTCAATAAGAGCAGACTTTCTATCTACAGTGCTATCTTTTTCCAGAGTCTTTTCGATATGAATATCATGATCAAAAAGGTCCAGAATATCATCATTGGAAGAATAACCAAGAGCACGAATCAGTACGGTCACTGGCATTTTACGGTTTCTATCGATACGGACAGAAAGAGATCCGCCAGGATCAGATTCCAGTTCAATCCAGGCACCACGGTTTGGAATGAGCTGTGCGGTATAAATTTCCTTACCGAAAGCATCTTTTTCCTTCTTGTAGTACACGCCAGGAGAACGAACCAGCTGAGATACGATGACACGTTCAGCACCATTGATAATGAATGTGCCTGTATCGGTCATAACAGGGAAATCGCCCATGAACAGATCATGTTCCTTGAGTTCGCCAGTTTCTTTATTTTCCAAACGAACCTTAACGTACAGAGGTGCAGAATAATTGACATCCTTTGCTTTGCACTGTTCAATATTGTACTTGCCTTTGCCGAAGTAATAATCACCAAAATGGAGTGCCCATTTGTGTGCACTATCCTCGATAGGGGAAATATCTGCAAATACATCTTTGAGCCCTTCCCGGCAGAACCATTCATAAGATTTCGTCTGCAGGTCGAGCAAATGGGGCATCTTCAGTACTTCCTGTGATCTGGCATAGGTATATCTCTTTTTCTTACCTACCACAACAGGTCTGAACATCTTGCTCTTTGGCATTCCTCGCCTCACCCTTTCTTTAAAACCATTTTATAGGGCTTGTAAGAAAAAATAAGCAAGGAACCATACATTGTACCTTGCTTTCCCCTCTTAAAGCCTCTTACATATACATATATAATAATATAAGAACCGTTGCAAATAGAAATTTTATCACAAATTAAATACTATAGCAACTAAATCCTCTTATCATATATAAAGAAATTTTATATAGCTCCATATTTCTATTTTCTGTTATAAATATTTTTATATAACTTATAGAAATATTTTTACGTATCAATTTCCTATTGATTTTTTGAGGATTTTTGTTCCAGCTTATTTTAGCACCGGTTTTTCCCTTTTGCAAGGTCTTTAAGCAACCAGTGGCTGGGGGCTAAGGATTGTGGATGATGTTATAGATACTGGATAAAAAATCCCCTTTTGGTATAAGGCAATTCTGCCAAAACCCGATGGAGAAACCCCTGGTATGGACACAGTTGTTTCGTAGCGGAAAAGCTCTTCTATCTATCACTTCTACAAATGCCAATGAGATGTCTATTTTCTAACACCACCAAGTCGCACAGTACTATAGCAGATAGCAGCAGAAAATCCCCATGCACAAGCAACACAAAACGGATGGTTGGTTGTTAATGACAGGAAAACTCAAAGCCAACGACCATACACGCAAATCGGCTCTGATGGATCATATTTTCTATTTCATCATATTTTTTATGAGATAAAATAGAAAATATCTATTTTATTCTCCCTATATAATAAAGTACACTATAAAAAATCCAGATTTCCTAATCTCTAATTTTATTGGCTAATCCCTAGTCACCTATTACCGGAAAGGAGTTTCCCTATGAACCATTCCCTACTGGCTCTCACCCTTTGTGCCCTGCTATCAGGCTCCACTGTTTTTGCCTCCGATGCGCCGCGAGACAATTTTTATTGGCTTGGACAGATCAATAAAGCCTCTGATGTGATCAATACCAGCGAAGGACTGCTTACACCAGAAGAAGGCCATGCATTTGCCAAGGGTATTGATCAAGTATTAAAAGAGGGCAATAAAAAAGGAGCAGATCGCCCCTCCAACGTAGTAGCCTTTGAACCCTATCTCATCCAAGCTGCTGGCCCTGAAATCACAAAAATCCATGCCGGCCGTTCTTCCCAAGATATGCTGACAACCGTAGGCATCATGGAACAGAGGGAACATCTCTTAAAAACAGCTAAAGCTTTACAGAAAGTGCAATCTGACCTCATCCGCCTGGCAGAAGAAAATAAAGATACCATTATTCCAAACTACACCAATGGGGTAGCTGCTCAGCCCAATAGCCTGGCCCACTATCTCATCGCTTATGCCAATGCCTATGCAAGAGATAGCCAAAGACTTGAGGAATACTATGCCCGCCTCAATCGCTCTCCCATGGGTTCTACCGTACTAAATGGTACCGGCTGGCCACTAGACAGAGACCGTATGGCCTCCTATCTAGGATTTGACACCATCGCTTACAACACCTACGATGCAGGACAAATCTTTCCCCAAGAAGCCCCCATCGAAACCGGTGGCATCACCAATAGCATTGCCATCCACACCACCAGCTTTATAGAAGAAATCATGCAGCAATACGCCCAACCAAGGCCTTGGATTCTTCTCAAGGAAGGAAATGGCAACACCTACGTTTCCTCTGCTATGCCGCAAAAACGAAATCCCGGTATCCTAAACAGCTGCCGCACCGAAGCATCCACCCTCCTTGGTATGTCCGTAGAAGCCATGTTCCGTTCCCACAACATTCCTGCTGGCATGGCTGACGGTCGCTTAAATGGCAGGCGAGATATCCTCCCACAAGCAACCAAAGTCCTAGAAGGCATGGACCGCATCCTAAATAATCTAATCATTGACCCCAAGAGAAGTCTAGAAGAACTCAATTTGGACTGGACATGCTCACAAGAAATCGCTGATGAATTAATGAAAAATCATGGCATTCCTTTCCGCACGGGCCATCACTTTGCCTCTGAAATCGTCACTTACGCCAGAGCCAATACCATCACGCCAAAAGACTTCACCTATCAGGATGCTAAAATGATTTACGAAAAGATAGCAGCCACCGATCCGGTTCTACCTAAAGTATTTCCCATGACAGAAGAAGAATGGCAGCACGCCAAAGACCCCACCGCCATTGTTCACAATAGAAAAGTCAAAGGAGGACCTCAACCATCTGAACTTGCTAAAATGATTCAAATGGCTAAAGACGATGTAGCACGCCAAGACATTTGGATAACCAAACAGGAAAACCAACTGAAAGGTGCAGAAAATAAGCTTAATAGTGATTTTGAGAAATTGTTGTGATTGGTTGTTAGTTGGTTGTTGGTTGTTGGTTTATTCTCCAAGTCCTGCTGCCCCAATCCGCACAGAAGCATAGAGATATTGGTTTAGGGGTTTTGGGTTTAAACCTCAAACCT
>DJPC01000091.1:178-2550 GCA_002439665.1 Dialister sp. UBA6422 | reverse complement strand
GTAAAATACACCGGCGGTTCCAATATTGACACCACTTCCCTTACTGCTATCGTCACTTGGATTTTGGGACCAGTACTGAATACCTAAATTTTTCGTATCTTCCGAATTGATTTCAATAATGAGCGCTTCCAGACGAATCTGGCTAGGATGTTCCATTTCTAGCATATCCAATACGCTGTCACTATGGGCATATAAATTAGTCGTTAAACCACTGTTTCCTACATCACCAGAAGAAGATGTACTACTGGTACTTGTATTTCCTTCTCCCAGATACAGCTGCGCCATTCGAACAGCCAAATCGTGCTCATACTGATTTTTTACTTTTCCGCGAAGCAAGATTTTGTCTTTAATCATCTGTACCTGTACACCAGGATACCCAATGGCTTTCTGTATAGCCTTGGCAGTTCCCTGATCTTCGCTAGATACATATACACTATATTCGTAACGCTCCCCATTAGACCACACAATGAGAGATGTAGAACCCGCTTTTTTCCCTACCAAAAGGTAATCATTATGAGAAAGGAGCTGCACGTCTGCGATTTCCGGATTTCCTACCGCCAGGCGTGTGATATTGGGGGTCTCCATATATTTGGATTCATTTAAATTTACATTGAGCGGTGTAGCCGCGGAAGCGATCCCAGTGCCCAAAAGGCAAGCGGTCACAAGAAGACCCAGTTGTTTCATGATTGGTTTCATTTGTTTAATACCCCTTGCTTACATTTGTACCACGAATGACTTCGATACCGGACATGCCATTTCCACTACCATTTCCTGATGAAATAGATACGGAAGGTGCTCCTTGGCTAGATGGAGATGGCTGAGGAGCTGGTGCATAAGAAGGTGCTGCCGGTGCTGCTACTCCCTTGGCCGTTTCTGGTTTAGGCATAGGAATCACATAATAAGCCACAGAATCAGATGCTGCCGCATCTGCATCAAAAGGACGAAGCATGATTTGCAGCTGTCCCACTTGCGCAGAAGCCGTTAATTTCGCTGCTTCATAAGGAGAAAGAGCCACTGTCACCACCGCTGGCGTTCCAGCAGAGGTACCATCATTCGCTGGAGGAGCTGATTTTTCCACTAAACTTTTATCATCCTTATTTTCCCCTTCTTTTTTCGGTGCTGTGTATGGTCTCATAGCCATACTGTTTTTATTCACAGCCAGAAGCAATACATCTTTCAAAATCGTGCGAGATGCGATGCGATTTTTCCCGTCCTTATCACTAATGAGCAGGATATCTATTTTATCTCCCGGTTTCGCAAATCCTGAAACGCCTGTCACATCATTGACAGCAAAAGAAATGGCCCGCATCCCCTGGGGAATCAAACCAGTAAAACCATTCATACGGGTATCATTTAATTTTCTTAAGGTAATCATATCTCCAGAAAAAATAGCCACCGCTGCCGGTTTTCCTACGATTTTGCTTTTATCTGTAATGGCTCCCTGCGGTACCAGTTCCTTCGGTACAGCTGTAGCTTTTAGCATGTCCTCGGTGATCACCATACGGGCTGGTATATCTTTAGAAGCTTCAATGACAGGGACCAAATCATTCACTGCCTGCTCTTCCTTCTTTTCTTCTCTGCCGCCCAAGAGGGAGGACAAGGCACTATAAATGACTATAAAGACAATCACCGCCAATAAGGTACACAATAAAAGTATCTTCCTAGGTGACATCTTCTCCGCCGATGCTGCTATTTTTTGAAGTAGTTTCAATGAAATCCCCTCTCTTATATCTAGTAAGTAAGCTAAGAGTACTACGTCCAAAACAGATTATCATGCAAAAATATCCTGCACGAGCGAATGCTTGAGACATATATCTTATTTTTCCACATGATTCGTAAATCATTGCTATCTATATTTTTCGATTCATTTACACTTGCACATATTGTACCATACAGTTTTTTTCAATTCTACATATCCGCCCCAGTTTTATGTAATTTTTTTAACAATATTTTCTATTTTTATTTATGAGGTAGTTATTTAAAAATAGTGTCGAAATGTATCTATCCCGTTTCCATCGAAATATAAAAAATCTATTTTTTGATTATAGCTTTTATGTTGTTAGTTGGTACTCAAACTTCCCATTTTGGAAATCCCCTTTTATATGAATGAAATCTTGCATGAAAAGGTATGGTAGGTCCGTAGGACAGTGTCCCTTCTGGGAGAACAGTGATGCCGTAGGCACAAAAAAAGAAGGGGAGTTCCTTCGCCCGAAGGCTGAGGAACTCCCCTTCTTTCAATTCTCCCCGCTGGGTAATGCTGTTAAGTTAAGGATTTATGGCAGTAAGCATGATTTCGCTTGTGGTCTCAGGTTACTCAAGTTTCTTAAGTTGCTAAGGTTGCTCAGGTTTCTCGAATGTGCCGATAGACGCTA
>DJPC01000091.1:0-162 GCA_002439665.1 Dialister sp. UBA6422 | reverse complement strand
TTATTATCTCATTCGAGGAACCTGAGAAACCTCCGAGTCCTGAGCAACCTGAGAAACTTTGCCACAAAAGGAATCTTCACATGTTTCGCTTCACTTAATGACATTGCCCAGAGGGGGACGATGTCCTACGGATCCATCATAGTATTTAAAAACATCACTTTC
>DJPC01000159.1:5158-5304 GCA_002439665.1 Dialister sp. UBA6422 | reverse complement strand
GAAAAGGATGGAAAGAAAAAAGTCCGGGTGAATTCGGGGAATAGATTTTCCTTCTGCTGCCAGAGTGGCCACATGGCAGGTATACAAACAAAATAGGTACAGCAAAGCCTCTTATGGATGTAGATGCTGGATTCTCTTGGACGACA
>DJPC01000159.1:425-5072 GCA_002439665.1 Dialister sp. UBA6422 | reverse complement strand
GTGCTGGTGCCTGATTCCCTGGTTCCCACCATCCATCCCCTAGGCAACGCTGTACCTTTTTGTAGTGTCATCATAAAACAAAGGAAATCTAAGAGTTTAGCACATAGTAGCTGTCCCAGGAGGCAGCTTTCTTTGGCTTTCCATTAAAGGAGAAAATAATGGGATGTATAAGTCGTTCATTACCCTTTTTTCTGTGTCACCCCTGTGACAGGTAAATTCTATGAATATACCAAAATAATAAACGATAGTATATATAAATAGCTATATTATAATATGTTAACCGACACTGGCTGACACTCTTTTGTCATAGATATCTGCCATTTTTTCTTTCCCATTTCCCATAGATATCCTGCTTTTATCCCTGCATCAAAAGGCTATTTTATTCCGGTAATATCGGATAAAATAGCCTTTTTTATAGAAAGATATAGATGGGGATAATATAGAACACATTTTTGCTAAAAGCAAGTTGTGTCACCTGTGTCACCTATTTCCATACTTTTGTATAGGAAGTGCAAAAAATGCTAAAAAATAGGTATTGTATATAGAAAGTTACAGAAATGAGTGACACAGGTGACACAACGTAAAAGTGGTGATATATGGCAAGTGGGATTTTCTATTTGCAGGTCAAAGAGGGAGTGCTTTTCAAAGGAATCTTTCTTTCCCGGGACATATAAAGGGTGCAATCTTTCCCTGTTTCTGATAAGGTAGATATAAGGGCAGTTCCATCACATGTCTCTTCATTGCTACGGGAGACAGAGAGGGGAATGATAAAAGGGATCATCTTACAAGGGAAAGGAGACGCATGATGACTGATTTAGAAAAATTGCAACATATGGTGAAAGATCATCATTCCATTGTATTCTTCGGTGGCGCTGGGGTGTCCACAGAGTCTCATATTCCTGATTTCCGCGGGGCCTGCGGTTTGTATCGGCAGAAAACCAATTTACCATGGACAGCAGAAGAAATGCTGTCCCATCATTTTTATGAAGAACATCCAGTGGAATTTTTTTCTATGTATAAAAAATTTGCAGAAACCATGGTACAAGCCAAACCCAATCGGGCCCATGAAGCATTGGCTAAGCTTGAAGCTATGGGAAAACTTAAGGCCGTGATTACCCAAAATATAGATGGGCTGCATCAAAAGGCGGGAAGCAAAAATGTGATCGAGCTTCATGGGACGAATGCATCCAATACTTGTGAAAATTGTTTCCATACTTATGATGTGCAAACCTTTCTTTCTCTGTGTCATCCTGTGCCTCATTGCCCTCACTGCGGGGGAATCATCAAACCTGATGTGGTGCTCTATGAAGAGTCTTTGGATACCAATGATATAGAAGAGGCTATATATGAGATTTCTAGGGCGGATATGCTTATGATTGGCGGTACCAGCTTGGTGGTATACCCTGCAGCCGGCTTTATTTCTTATTTTCACGGCGATGCCCTGGTGATGGTGAACCAAGATCAAACGCCTAAAGATGAGGATTGCGACTTGGTTATTCATGACAGCCTGGGAAAAGTACTGGAAAAGGTAGTAGAGGGATGTTGCTAGGCTAAGAGAGCGTAGTTATTATCAAAGATAAAGAAAATAAAACAAAAGCATTTCATTTCTGTAGATTTTATCTAAAGAAAGGGGTACAATGGAAGAAATAGTCCATGGCGGGAAGTAAATAGCCAATGGCTGCCTGCCATACACAAATACAATGAGGAGAAAGCTATGAATCGTGTAGGCCGAGTGATGAGGAACGTACGCTGCGCCTTTTTTGTGCTTTTTTGTTTATTTCTTATGGTCAGCAGCTTAGCATATGGAAAGGAATCGAAAACTGTTCGGGTGGGATGGTATCCTGATGTATACAATACCATGTCTGCTAATGGAGAAAGAGGAGGCTATTGCTACGAATTTGAACAAACCGTAGCGGGCTATACTGGATGGAACTATGAGTATGTGAATGGGAAGTGGTCCGACCTTCTTCAGATGCTAGAAGAGGGAGACATTGACCTCATGGCCAGTGTGTCGTATACAGAAGAGCGTGCGGAGAAGATGCTCTTTTCCGATTTACCCATGGGAGAGGAAAAATATTATATCTATGCCAAGGTCTACGACAATGGGATTTCCCCAGCAGATATAGATACTTTGGATCATAAAAAAGTGGGGATTCTGGTGGGAAGTACCCATGGGGAAAGTCTTAGAAGGTGGGAAGATTTGCATCATATCCAAATGGAAATCGTCCCTGTGGTGAATCTAGATGATTCGAGGAAGAAATTGACCACCGGTGCGATCGATTGTGTGGTATCTATCGAAAATCCAGAACTCATCAAAGAAGGATTCAGTGTGGTGGCTCATATCGAGTCTTCTCCTGTCTATTTTGTGATAGGGAAGAATCGACAGGATTTAAAGCAAGATATAGATCGGGCCATGAAGCGGATTTCCTATGAAAAGCCATTTTATATGGATGAGCTATACCAGCGGTATCTTCTTACCGTATCCAGTGCTGTCCTATTTCCTGAAGAAAAAGAATGGCTTGCCAGCCATGGAAAGATTCGTGTCGGGTATCTCAAACAGGACGGAAGTTTTAGCAAAATAGACGAGACAAATGGTACCTTGGTGGGGGTGATCAATGATTACATATCCTATGCCACCCATAGCCTGGGACATGGGTGGCTCAATTTTGAGCCCATAGCCTTCGATAGCCAGCTAGAAGAAGTAAAGGCCCTGCAAGAGGGCACCATTGATATGATTTTTCATTATAGTAAGAATCCATCAGTGGCCGAAAAACGAGGTTTTTCCCTGTCCAATACAGTGCTTTCTAGGAATATGGCTGCTGTCACCTTGGTGGATTATTTTAATGAACTGGGGGATCATAAGGTAGCAGTAGATAAAAATGATCTCATGACCCAGCGCTATATTTCTTACAATTATCCGAAGTGGAAAATCATACCCTTTGATTCTTCCCATGATGCAGAACGAGCCATTTTCACAGGCCAAGCAGATTGTTTGATCGTTGATGGTCATCAGATTTCTAGGTATATCAAAGATAATAGGCTTCATAGCGTCTTTTTGACCAAGCCGGGAGATACGGTATTTGCAGTAGAAAGAGGAAATACCCTACTGCTTTCCATTTTGAATAAGACAATCCAAAATATGCCGCCTACGCTTTTGAGTGGTGCGATTTCCATGTATGACAATGCAGGAAAGAAAGTCACCTTGTCAGATGTAATCAAAGAAAATCTACTGGTGATTTCCCTGGTATGTCTATTGATTTTCTCCTTGGTTTTACTTGTCATTTTATGGTTCCTAAAAAAATCCATAGTCGCAGAAGCCAAAACGAAGGTGGCTGCGAACCATGCGCAAAAGCTGAATGAAAAATTGCAGGAAAACCATGAGGAATTGGAAAAAGCCCTCAAAAAGGCGGAAGCAGCCAGCGAAGCGAAGACATCTTTCCTTTTCAATATGTCCCATGATATAAGGACACCTATGAATGCGATTCTAGGCTATGCAGAACTCATCAAAGGGGGACTCACAGATCCTACCTTAATAGGTTACCAAAAGAAAATGGAACAGGCAGGAAACCTTCTCCTATCTATCATCAATCATGTGCTGGATATGGCACGCATTGAAAGTGGGAAAATGGAATTGGTGGAAAGCTGCCATCATACCGGGGATGTCTTAGGCAGCGTGTATGATGTATTTCAAGTGGAAGCGAAGAGAAAGAATATCAAGCTCCAAAGGACCATTCATGTGGAGCATACCTATATTCTCTGTGATATCACCAAAATACAAGAAATCTATACCAATCTTTTGAGTAATGCCATCAAATATACCCCTTCCGGCGGCACAGTCACCATCCAAACCATAGAACTTCCTTGCGAAAAGCAGGGCTATGCAAGGATCCAGTCCACCATAGCCGATACAGGCATTGGTATCAGCCAAGAATTTTTACCGACTATTTTTGATGCCTTTACAAGAGAAAGAAATACGACCCAAGGGAAAGTGGCTGGTACAGGTCTTGGTATGGCGATTGTCAAAAAATTGGTGGACCTTATGGGAGGCACCATAGAAGTGCACAGCCAGTTGGGGAAGGGAAGCACATTTACAGTGACCTTCGATCACCCCATCGCGGATGCAGCCAGTGCTAAGCAGAAAGAAGAATCTAAGACAGGCCAAGCCCATAGAGCATCCATCCAGGGGAAACATATTCTTTTGGCAGAAGACAATGACCTCAATGCAGAAATCGCCAGTGTCCTTCTGGAACAAATGGGACTTTTCGTGGACCGTGTCCCCGATGGTCTCTCTTGTCTGGAACGCATAAAAAAAGTGCCCGCTGGCACGTATGATATGATTTTGATGGATGTGCAAATGCCCCGTATGGACGGCTATGAAGCCACAGAAGCGATACGAGCCTTGGAAGACAAAGAAAAAGCAAAGATTCCCATCATAGCAATGACAGCCAATGCTTTTGAGGAAGACCGTCAAATGGCCTTTGCCAAAGGGATGAATGGTCATATTGCCAAACCGATTCATGTAGAAACAATGGAAGAGACCTTGTGTCAGATATTGCATTGATATAGTAGACAGTAGACGGTAAACAGTACACTATACACTGTAAACCGTCAACTGTCAACTGTCAACCATTACCCATTTTCTTCTGT
>DJPC01000159.1:260-418 GCA_002439665.1 Dialister sp. UBA6422 | reverse complement strand
ATACTCATTTTTCCGTTTAAAACTATTTGACGCTATTCTCTATAGAGCATATAATAAAAGGAACTGTTATTTTATAAATATAAAGTAGCGACAAAATCGTTTATTGTGGAAGGTGAAATTATGCGTGAAAAGTACGTTCCTCAGCAGATTGAAAAGAA
>DJPC01000159.1:0-212 GCA_002439665.1 Dialister sp. UBA6422 | reverse complement strand
AAAATCTGGGAGGATACCAAAGCATTTGAAACTCATTCAGATCCAAATAAGAAAAAATACTATGTATTGGAAATGTTCCCATACCCTTCTGGCAACTTGCACATGGGCCATGTACGTAACTACTCCATCGGTGATGTGGTAGCTCGTTTCAAGACCATGCAGGGATTCAATGTGATCCATCCCATGGGGTATGATGCCTTTGGTATGCCTGC
>DJPC01000082.1:2181-3237 GCA_002439665.1 Dialister sp. UBA6422 | reverse complement strand
ATCAGCAGAATCATAACCTTTTTGATATTTCCCAATCCCTAGGGCCTAGCTACTAGTCACCAGTCCCTAGTCCCCAGCCACTAGTCACTGCTCTTCGCTTCTAGCGCGGCTGTCTCCGCCTCTTCGGCCATAGCCTCATGGGCTTCTTTCAAAGCCGCTTCTCGCACTTCTTCTTTCTTTTCTTTTTTCTTTGTGAAATGAGAAATCACTTCTGGTACCATATTGAGCACTTTATCAATGGTGCCATTGGCCGCTGCATTCTTGATGGAGAAGAGCTCGATCCGTTCCCCTTTCATGATCAGTACCGCTGTGGGTGTCACTTTTCCGCCCCCTGCGCCCCCATTGGCCGTGTTTCCATGAGAACCTGTACCAAAACCAAAGGAAATATCTACAAATGGCACAATGGTGGCATCTCCTAAATAAATCGGTTGCCCTACCACAGACTCTGTGGTCACCATTTTTCTAAATTCTTCAAAAATTTCTTTTCTTACTGCTTCATCCATGGCGGACTCCTTCTTTTCTATAATGCCAAAATGCCCTAGCCTCTTTAGAAAGGATCAATACCACTCCTATATATAGGACGTAAATAGGAAGGACCTTTCCTTTCACCTTTCCACTAAGCTTCATCACTGGATCTATGTAATTCCAAAGAATACCTTGGGTTTCCCTTGGAAAAAACGCGGCTGTAAGACCAGAGATACATCCTGTCTCCATAGGATCTCCAGTGCCAAATTCTCCCTCTATTCTACAATACCTAGGCCAGCTATGGCGAATACATTCCATCACCGTATGATATATTTTTTCTAATAATCCATTCTGCAAAGCAAAACGAAATTGGTCCATCAAAGAAGGCTTCTCCTTCTCATCCTCTTCCATCTCGTTATCATCCCATGAGGTCTCCTCCTCTTCTAGGGGATCCTCTTCTACATGAGATGCATTTTGCTTTGATAAGGCGGGACGGACCGTTTCATTTTCTTCCTTTTCTTTGCCCTTCGTAGAGGCTTCTTGATCTATTTCTGCCTCTCCTTCTGCCTGGCAAAGTATCTCTCTCATATG
>DJPC01000082.1:213-2144 GCA_002439665.1 Dialister sp. UBA6422 | reverse complement strand
CTGCTTCTTCTGAAGATTCACTAGTCGCTTTCCTTACATAACTCCATTCTTTAGAAAAAATGCCAAACAGAAAAGCAATGCCAATGGATATCTTCCGAGCGGAAAGTGCCACGCCATATGTGACAGGTATGCATAATAAGAGAAGCACCAAAAGGATAAAACATAAAATGCCCCAAAGAATCATCATAAAGCTCCATAGAGGCGTGCCAAATCTTGCGCAGCCTCTTTCACCTCCCTTACTAAGTACGAGGGAGATAGGATTCTCACATGGGGTGCCTTTTGCAGGGCCCAAGCTTTCAAGGCTTTGGGCTGCATAGTCACCTCTACGGTGACCTTATCCTGACTGGCAGAAACTAAACAGGCTGTCTTACCGAAATCTAAAACAATGTCACTGATGAGATGCCAATCCGCTTCAAAGCGGCAAATTTCTTGGCTTCCCGTATACATCGCCTGGCAAGGCCTAAAAAAGTCAATATACCGTTCCTCTTTCGCTTGGCCTTGCAATTCTTTCTGTAATCGCAAAGGAATATCTAGTATCTCTACATCACTCATCAGATCTAAAGAAAAGGCAGAAATACTTTCAAGCCCCTCCTGATTTCCTAGGATATAATACCGTTCATCGGAGGATATGAGTTGATAAGGACTCATTTGATACCACTTTTCTTCTCCCGATGGACTCACATTATGATGACGCTTACCATCTGCTTCATAGTGGTCATAGTGAAAACGGATCTGCTTCTTCCCTTTGATCCCTTGGGTCAGTTGTTGTAACAACAGTGTATAGTCTGTATTTCGAAAAGACATAGGAATGTTTTTGACACACCCTTTTCCATCTTCGAAAGAACAGATTTGCAATTTTTTCAATTTATCTGTCAATTGCTTCACTTGTTGCGCCGGTCGATGAGAAAAATAGAGCAAATCAATTAAAGCTTGCAAATCCTCCTGGGAAAGCACGTGATCCCAATACCAATCCAAGGATAAAGAGGTTTCTTTGCCATTCACCATGCGAGAAACTTCCCTGCATTTCACAGGCAATCCGGCCTCTCGAAGACGCACCAAATTTCTCCCAATCGATTTTCGGCTAATCACCATACCATACTTTTCATCTAGGTATCTTAAAATTTCCTGCTGCGATAAGGGGTTGTCTTTATCCGATTCACGAAGTAAAACCTGTACAATGCGTACAATAGAAACTTTACTTCCACTGTCTTTGTCTGCCATATTCTCACCTGCCTTCTTTTATACGGATTGTAGCATTATAAGAGCTTTTTACCGATCCCTTTTATGTGTTGATATAAGCCAATCACTAAAAAGAGAGCACCATCTAGCCAAAGGTAGCAAAAAGCCAAGGACAAGTGGCCTATGGGTGAGCCAATGAATCATCCCCGCAATGGTGATGCCTCCCAGTAAATCGGTGGGATAATGCATACCCGCAAAAAGTCTGGAAAAAGCTAAAATACCAGCCAATAGGGTCATTAAATAAGACCCTGGCATATGTTGCTTTAAAAGAGCCATGACCACCACCGCTCCATTCATGGTGTGATTGCTGGGGAAGGAAGCATTGGCTTTGTGACCGGTAAAATTCCAAATCCGCCAATCCTTTGTAAATGGTCTTTTTCGAAACCATATTTTTCCTATGCCATAAGAAACAATCGATGCCGCGCACACTCCTATAAAAGCCAATAGGCAGCAGCTTCTCCGTTTTTCTCTATCTTTGCCTGGCATAAACCACAAAAGCAATCCATAAATCACAAAAGCCCAATGGCCATAGCGGGTAATGAGATCCATCATCAGATCCACTTTCCGCACCTTTCCGGCCAGTCCATTGATTTTTCGTACTGTATATAAATCAGGATTCATTCTTATTTCAACTCCTTTGATGGAACAGGTTTCTCAAGTTGCTAAGGTTGCTCAGGTTTCTCGAATGTGCC
>DJPC01000082.1:0-157 GCA_002439665.1 Dialister sp. UBA6422 | reverse complement strand
GAGAAACCTGAGTACCCTGTAACCAAAAGCGAAATCACGCCTACTGACACAAGCTCTTAACTTACTTACTATTCTTTTCCTTCTGTTCCATGGCTTCTTTTTTCTTCTTTTCTGCTTCTGCCAAATAGCCTGTGCGGCGAAGAATCATAGCAATGAT
>DJPC01000126.1 GCA_002439665.1 Dialister sp. UBA6422 | reverse complement strand
AAAATGAATATCTTCCATCATAGCCGTGCATTCTTTAAAATTTCCTACATCACACCATACATGGGCATCACTTCCCATGACAGCCTTGGCACCATACTTCATAATTGTCTGGGCTAATACCTTTTCCAGTACAGCCCCATTTTTTCTCGTACAAGTAGGACGAAGTGAGCTATTGTTGAGTTCCAGTGCTACTCCATACTCCTTAGCAGCCCGTACAACCTGGTCGATATCCAATGGATATCTGGCATCATCAGGATGACCGATGATTTTAACCCATGGATTTTTCATCGCACCAATGACCGCTCTGGTATTATCTTCCACACTGCCACTTTTGATGCAAGGAGTATGTAAGCTGGCAATCACATAGTCCAGCTCTCTCATAACTAAGCCTCCGTCGACTGTACCATCATAGTCTACGATATTGGCTTCCATACCACGCATGAGGCGTACCCCATTGACTTCTCTAGGTAATATCTTATAGTTTTCAAAAAAAGCCTTATTGGTGGTATGAATCATTCCCGGACTATGGTCAGATGTTCCCATAGCCAAAAGACCTTTTCTTTTAGCTTCTGTTAAATTTTCCAGTAAAGTCCCATAAGCATGCCCGCTGGCTACTGTATGGGTATGTAAATCAAATACAGGTTTTATTGACATTGCAAATACACCTCATCACCAATATTAAATCGTTCTTCTGCACCAGTATACACAGTATACATATCATCACCACTGGAAACAGCATAATGAATTTCTCGTCCATTATATTGTTTTTCTCTCACCACAGCAGGGATTCCCTTCCCAAGCTGGTTCATATGCATCTGTTCTGGTCGAATAGGGCAAACTTCTTCCTGATGGAAAATATCAGCCACTGGCTGCCCTTTAAAAACAAATTGTCCCTCTGCTGTATGGAATGTATTTCCATCCCACTTCCCATGTATAAAGTTGCACCTGCCAATGAAGGATGCCACAAAGGGGGTTTTAGGCTGCAAATAAATTTCTTCTGGCGTTCCTAGTTGTTCCACACATCCATCTTTCAAAACCATAATGCGATCTGACATGGAAAGTGCTTCTCCCTGGTCATGGGTGACAAAAACTACTGTCGCCCCTGTAGCTCGATGAATTTTTTTAATTTCTTTTCTCATGGAAATACGCAAATCTGCATCCAAGGCAGATAGAGGTTCATCCATTAAAAGGAGGGAGGGACCAGGGGCAATAGCTCTTGCTAGAGAGACACGCTGCCGCTGCCCGCCAGATAATTCATCTGGATAGCGCGTAGCCAAATCTGTAAGACCTGTAACCTTAAGAACTTCCTCCACTCTCTTATCTCGTTCTTCTTTGTCCATATGTTTATTTCGACACTGGAGCGGAAATTCTACATGATTCCGAACTGTCATATGAGGCCATAAAGCAAAGGATTGAAAAACCATTCCCATATCTCTTTTATCCGGCGTTAATGCATGATGGCTATCAGAGTATAACGTTCCATTCATTAGGATCTCCCCTGCTACAGGACGAACAAATCCAGCTAATATTTTAAGCAATGTAGTTTTTCCGCAACCAGAATGTCCTAAAATGGATAGAAATTCTCCGTTTTGGATATCTGCAGAAATATCTTTCAATACAGCGGTGTGCCCATAAGACATAGATATATGACGTATGTCAAGAGACATGACTACCAAGTTCCTTTCTATATAATTTCCTATGTACTTCTTAAAAAATACTTTCCAAAAGAGAAAAATAATGGGATAAGCTCCAAAGAGAAGTCAAAAGCGACTCTGCCTTTGCCCTCTGTCACGGTAAGAACTATCTTATTCCTTCTCCCAGGTCACAACCTCCAAATGTATACTCGTCCTTTTATGCGGACCGCTTTTTATTCTTGTGCTCTGTCAAGAGACGTAAAATACATCCCAATATCATAATTGCTAAAATGACAGAAGAAACAGCGGCTGCTAAACTATAATCCCCCGCTTGCTGTAAATTAAAGATCGTAAGACCGATGGTACGAGTATCTGTAGAAGCCATGACAGAAGACATAGTGAGTTCTGTAAAGGCAGACAAAAAGATGAAAAATGATCCAGATAGTGCCGGTAGTGCTAGCTGGGGGATAATAATTTTTCTCCACATATGAAAGACCGTACTACCGGAAACCAAAGCTGCTTCTTCTGCCGCCTCTGACATAGACTGCATAGCAGAAGCACTATTTTTAATTTGTACCACCATATAGCGGGTGATATAGCCCAGTATAAGGATGGTATAGGAGCCATACAAACCGGTGTTCACACCAGGAAGAGGTTGACTCCAATAGAAAATCAAAGCCAAAGCCAATACGATACCAGGAACAGAATAAGTAACCCCGGCCATCTGCTCTACGAAACGAGCCATGGCATTTCTTTTTCGTACTACCCCATAGGCTATAATGGTTCCTAATAAAAGACAGCCCAGTGTACCTACACCACTCATAAACAAACTATTCAGTGCCGCTTCTCTTACACCATCATTGGTAAACACAAAACGGTAATTATCCAAAGTCATATCCTCCATACGTAGGGAGAATACGAATGTTTTAAGTAGTGCACTAATTGCCATGTAGCAGAATGGAATGATACTAATCCCCACTAAAAAGCAAAGAACCACCCATTCTACAACAATACGGTAAGAACGAGATAAAGAAATACGAGGTTCTACTTCATCTCGATGACTTTCCGCAGCCACTGATGTTTTTCCAAGTCCTGCTGCCAGTAGCGTACCTGCTAAAGCAATCACAGAAAGAACTACCGAAAGGACCGCTCCGTAGGTAAAAGAATCCGGCCCAAAACTTATGACTTTTTCATAAATATAAGTACTAAGAACTGGAATATTAGAAGAAATCCCTAAAAAAGCAGGAACTGCAAAATTATCGATATCTGCCAGAAAAGCCAATACAGCACCACTAGCAATAGCCGAAGAAGTCATAGGAAGATCAATAGACCATAAAACCCGCCATATAGAAGAACCAGATGCACGAGCTGCCCAGTCCACTTCCATAGAAACCTGGCGCAACCGATGAATCACTGTCACATACACTACTGACATATGACAAATGCCAAGCATAGCAATGATGCCGCCTGGTGTATATAAATCAATCGGCGAAAACCCCAGTCCCTTCAAAAGTAAAGTGAGGCCACCATTGGGTGCCGTAAGTCCTGTCCAGGAAATAGTCATCACGTAAGCAGGAATCACGAAAGGGAGAAACACCAATGCTTCTATAATTTTTTTATAACGAATATTGGTATATCCCACCAAGAATGCTATAACCGTCCCTAAAAGAGAAGATAGAATAGCAGAAAAAACAGAAATATATAATGTATTGACGATAGCAGTCATCGCTCTCTCATCAGAAAGAAGATACCGATAGGCTTCTACATTCCATGAGCCATCTTCCGCTGTGACCGATAACACCAATAACCTAAGCAAAGGAAAGATGAAAAGTACCAATGCCATGAGACCAAAAATGACATGTGTACCTAACCATCTACCTTCTAATACTTTCCCTATCATAGTCATTTTTATTTATTAAACAAATCAGTAAATTGCTGTTTATCGCTTTCTCTATTAGCAACCAGTTCTTCCAAATTGCCACTCATAATTTTCAGATCTTCAATGGATTTCATTCCTTCTGGTGCTTTGACTCCCTTACGAACAGGAATATAGCCCATGGATGCAGTAAACTTCTGCCCTTCTTCGGAAAGGACAAAATCTTCAAACAGTTTCGCTAATTTTTCATTCTTAGAACCTTTAACGACACCAATAGGTTCTGTTACAATAGGAGCCCCTTCTTCTGGATAAACAAACTTGACAGGTGCACCTTTATGAGCAGCTCTGATGGCCATATAATCTACCACAATACCGATGCCCTTCTGGCCTTCGCTGACAGCTTTTAGGATACCTCCATTGCCTTTATCGACTTTGACACCATTTTCTTTAAGACCTTTATAGTAATCCCATCCCAGACCATCCTGGCGAGTCATTAAAGACAAGTTATAAGCAGCTGCACCAGAGTACAAAGGACTTGGCATGATACCCATATCTTTATACACCGGTTTAGTCAAATCTTTAAAAGAAGCTGGTGCTTCTTGTACCAGGTTTGTATTATAAATGATACCGGTAGCAATAGCTTTGGTACCTGCATAGGTATGATCTTTATCTACCAATTCAGAAGGAATAGCTTTCATTTCTGGAGATTCATAATTATCCAGAATAGATTGCTTCTTCAACTGTTCAAACGTAGCCGCATCAGCAACGAGAAGTACATCGGCCTCTACTTTACCCATTTTCTTTTCTGCCATAACTTTGCTGATGACTTCTTCTGTACCGGAACGGAAAATTTTAACTTTCACATCTGGATGTTTTTTATTAAAAGCTTCTACCAATTTCTGAGCATCTGCTTCCGGCTGGGATGTATATAAATTCAATTCTCCCTTAGCAGCACTAGAAGAAGCCCCAGATGGTGCCTGGTTTCCGCAACCACCAAGTACAACAGCAGCTACGCAAGCTGTTAAAATTGCTACTTTCTTTGTCATTTTCATGATGTTTTCCCTTCTTGATGTTTGAAAAATAATGAACTTTTTCCTATATTACATGAAATCTACATTCTCTCCAGAAATCCTATCATCACTAGCAAGAAGAAGATTCCATGAGCCACTTCCAAGTGTTTTCAAATCGTTCAGCACGCCCTGAAGGATCATATCCTTCCAAAGTCATGGGCAATCCATAGGCCGCCAAGCGGCGTGTAACATCAGGCAGCTGAAAATCGCCACCGCGCACATCGGCCACATGGCGGACTGTGCCTTTTTTATTACTGACATGAAATTCTAAAAGTCTATCTTTTAATTCTTGCGCCATACTAAATATTTCTGTCTCAGAATCACAGTGAGCTACATCTTCCGTATATCCCCAGCACACATCACCTGACACATACTTTTCCACTCGCTTCATAGCTTCTGCAGAAGTAAACCGTTCTTTCGGGATTTTTTCCATCACTTCAAAAGAAACAGGTACTCCCATTTTCTTTCCATATCGGCCAATAAGCAAAGCAGATTCTGCCTGCATTTGATCAAAATTAACATCCGGCAGAGGCAATCCCTCTCTACCAGGATGAATAGTGATCTGACTAGCTCCCATACGAGCCGCCATATCGATGCCTCTACGGGTCAATTTCATAGCAGCTCTTTGCATGGGCTTAGATAAAGAAATCAAATTCATATCCCAACTATAACTATGAGCTGTCAGTTTCAGTCCATTTTCTTTTGCCAGCCTATAAATCTGATCTGGAGAAATACCTTGAGAAACCAGCTGCTGTGTCCATATTTCTAATCCCTGTAACCCATTCTCTTTTGCAAGAGTAAACCACTTCTCTGGTGGCAACCCCCAAAACAAAGTAGAAGATACAAACCATATTGATTGTTTCATATATATTCCTAAAATTTCATTTCTCCCATTGACAGGAACCACATAAAATAGCAAAAAAAGGTGATGCTTCCTACAGCCTCCCCTTTGTCAATAATGGTATCCCTCTTTCGTCAACATTTTGTATATTCTTTGTATTTTTTTCGATTCCTTTTGTAATGAATTTTAAAATATTCATTGTTTTCTTGACAAAAATAACTCTCGTGGCCCATATAATCGGCCATTTTATTTTTTCATCAAAAGGTAAATACCTATGTATTCATATCTCTTGCATATAATATGATATCGTAGTATATTGTATGTAGTTATATAGTACGATATCGTATCGTATACAAAGAAGGGCGGCTTTAGCAAACCTATGAATATAAAAAGAGTCTTTCGATTTATTTCTATGTCCTTCCCTGTATATTAGATATATATCGCACAAATGTAATAAGGAGTGATGATAATGAATAAAAAATGGATGTTTTCCCTTGCCTTAACCACTGCTCTTTTGGCTACTGGTCATGCCATGGCCGCTGAACCAGTGGTACATGTCGATTCTGCTACTGCTGGTATGATAAATAAGGTCGAAAGCCAGCATCTTTCTGTCAAAGTAGAGACCCCTGTCATTCAGCAGATTTCTGATGTGGTTTATGAACAGGTTCCTATGCGCGGCTATCCCAACGTGGCTATGAAAATGGATATTCTACAACCCAAAGTGAAAGACAAATTGCCAGCTATCGTATATGTCACTGGGGGCGGTTTTATCAATGCCAATAAGGACAATGGTATTCAGCTTAGAATGCACCTGGCAGAAGCTGGATATGTGGTAGCTTCCATCCAATACCGTGTCGCACCGACTGCCAAATTCCCGCAACCTTTGGAAGATGTGAAATCTGCCATTCGCTTTTTGAAAGCCCATGCTGATGAATTTGGTATCGATGCTGATAGAGTAGGCATCGTAGGCGGCAGTGCAGGTGGCTACCTCACCGCTATGGCAGGTACCACGAGTGGCACCAATACATTCGATAAAGGAGACAATCTCCAAGTCTCCAGTTCTGTCAAAGCAGCCGTCGATCTCTATGGTCTTTCCGACCTTACCCGCATTGGCGATGATTATTCTGATGCAGTCAAAGCCGCTCATGCATCTGCTGGTTCTACAGAAGCCCTCTGGGTCAATGGTTCTCCTGTATTTGGAGGTACAGACGGTGGTATTTTAGCCGATAAAAAAGCCGCTCACGCAGCCAATCCGATCTCCTATATTTCCAAGAAAAGTGCACCTATGCTTCTCATGCACGGTACCAAAGACACTTTGGTATCCCCTAGCCAGACAGACCTCCTCTTCCAGGCTCTTCAGCAAAAGGGCATTCCTTCTAAGCGTTATCTAGTAGATGGTGCCGCCCATGGTGGTATTTACTGGAATCAGGAAGAAGTAATGGATATCATCACCCATTTCTTTGATCAGTACATGAAATAAAGGATTGCCATCTGATGAGCCAACATCTAAATCATTAATATCAGGCAATCCATACATGGGGTTTACTATGAAATTAAGTGAAACTACAGGATATACCATTTGCCGTATAGCTAGAAAAATTCATTACCAAGTGGATGAAATATTCAAGCCTTATGGCATTACCGTAGAACAATGGTCGTCATTAAAGTACATTGATGAAGAAGCCCCTCTATCACAAAAAGATTTATCTCTTCTTCTAGAGAAAAATCAAAATACCGTCAAATCTCTGGTCTCTCACCTAGAAGAAAAAGGTCTCATTTCCAGAAAAGCTGATGCAACTGATAAGCGAAATAAAATTCTTCAGCTAACTACAAAAGGGAACATGGTCATTCAAAAACTTTCTTTCTTAGATGAAACAGTCAATCTTGATTTCCTCCAAACCTTTACAGAAGAAGAGAAAGAGACCCTACATCATCTACTTTTAAAAATAGAAAAATCGATCACCCATCATACATAAAAGCAGGGCATAAACACTGAATATATCCAGTGTTTATGCCCTGTTTTTTATGTATGATGATATCTATAGAAAATTTTATCCTTATGGATTTATTCCTTAACAAGCACTTTTTCAATAGACGCAATATACATGGTATGGAAATTCCCTGCTTCTTTACCATCGTACCACCGTTTTTCCATATCTTTTTCAAGGAAGGTCGGTGCATCCAATTTAGTTTCCAGCATTTTCTTGCACACCAGGATCACATCTGCTTCTGCTACGCCAGTAGTACCATCTACAGCGTAGGGATGTAGACCAGTGGCTTCCCACTTATCGCCATCGTGACCAGAATGAGACCCCATGTAACTCATTTCTTTTCTAAAAGATTCTGGAAGCGCAGACACAGTGAATGTATCGTGGCTATCGATGAATTCCTTAGTATATCGATTCTGACGGATATAAACAGTTACTGCATCCTTGCCCCACCAGACACCTAGACCGCCCCAGCTGACAGTCATAGCATTGGATTTCTTTTCATCTCCCGCTGTGACTAGAAACCAGCCTTTGCTAATCTCACTAAATGGATTCCACTTAAGTTCTTCCGGTTTAATTTCTTTGAACATAGTGATTACCTCCTTTGTCTTATATGCTTATTATAACATAGCGATTTTATGGTTGGGTTTATCTTCCCTATGCTACAATAACCACTTGGTTTATATGTATACCATCAATACAGCACCGGTATCCAGTACGCTTCATTACCTGCGATTCGCTCATCACTAAATCTAGCATATAGTGCTGACGGCGTATCGCCTAACATGAAACAGCTTAAAGTAACATAGCCCTCCATGATGCCCACATCGGTTTTGGTAATGATTTTCTGCTGCGGAACACAGCGCTGCACCAGATTGGAATCACTATCCCTATACACGATATCTTCATCTTCAGCCAGTTTCTTTGTATAAATCCGTTCACCCCGGCCATTGATGATTTCTATGCCACGCCCCTCTCGTCCCCAGATGGGTTTTCGTATCCATTCTGAATCTTCTGGCATATCGCCAAGCTTGAAATCTCGCTCAAAATAACTTTCCGGAAGATACGTACGGATAGTTTCCCTTTCAGCAGTAGTAAAGAATTCTGGATTTCTTTCCAGCAAAGCATAAATCAATGCCTGAAATCCCTTAGATTGCATGATGATGGATTCTGGTGGATTCATCATATGGAACTTCCCAGAAATATAACCATCCATCATGAGTTCTCCTAAGGAAGAACCATCCTGGGAAGCCGTCTCATCAATTAATATTTCCATGGGATGCATGCGATACAAAAAAGATACAGT
>DJPC01000051.1:5389-6400 GCA_002439665.1 Dialister sp. UBA6422 | reverse complement strand
AAGACTAGATTATTTTGCAATCTTAGCTACAACGCCTGCACCTACGGTACGGCCGCCTTCACGGATAGCGAAACGCTGGCCTTCTTCCATAGCGATCGGGGTAATGAGTTTTACGCTCATTTCTACGTTATCGCCAGGCATGCACATTTCAGTGCCTTCTGGAAGCTGAATATCACCGGTTACGTCGGTGGTTCTGAAGAAGAACTGTGGACGATAGCCATTGAAGAATGGGGTATGACGACCACCTTCATCTTTGGTCAGTACGTATACCTGTGCGGTGAATTCGGTGTGTGGATGTACGGTGCCTGGTTTAGCCAGTACCTGGCCACGAACAATGTCTTTACGGTCGATACCACGGAGCAGTGCGCCGATGTTATCCCCAGCCATTGCCTGGTCAAGGGTCTTTCTGAACATTTCTACGCCGGTTACAACGGTTTCGGTTGGTTTATCCTGCAGGCCTACGATTTCAGCTGCATCGCCAACTTTAACGGTACCACGTTCTACTCTGCCGGTAGCTACAGTGCCACGGCCGGTGATGGTGAATACGTCTTCCACTGGCATCAGGAATGGTTTATCGGTGTCACGTTCTGGGGTCGGGATGTAGTCATCTACAGCCTGCATCAGGTCGCGAATCTTCTGTTCATCTTCTGGGTTGCCATTGAGGGCGCCAAGTGCGGAACCAACGATAATCGGCACTTCATCACCCGGATAGCCGTATTCGGAAAGCAGGTCTCTGATTTCCATTTCTACCAGGTCGATCAGTTCCGGATCATCTACCTGATCAGCTTTGTTCAGGAATACTACGATTGCCGGTACACCTACCTGTTTAGCCAGGAGGATATGTTCACGGGTCTGCGGCATTGGGCCGTCAGCAGCGGATACTACCAGGATTGCACCATCCATCTGTGCTGCACCGGTGATCATGTTCTTTACATAGTCGGCATGCCCTGGGCAGTCAACATGTGCATAGTGGCGGGTAGCGGTTTCGTATTCAACAGTGGAGGTGTTGAT
>DJPC01000051.1:3949-5291 GCA_002439665.1 Dialister sp. UBA6422 | reverse complement strand
GAAGTTTGCGCCGCCCTGTTCGGACAGTACTTTGGTGATAGCAGCGGTCAGGGTTGTTTTACCATGATCGACGTGGCCAATGGTGCCGATGTTAACATGCGGCTTAGTTCTTTCGTAATGAGCTTTTGCCATTTTGATTTCTCCTTATAAAATATTATTTCTTTCCGAGTCTTTCTTCAGTAATCTGCTGAGAAATAGCTTTCGGAACTTCTTCATAATGATCGAATGTCATGGTGAAGGTACCACGGCCCTGAGTGGAGGAACGCAGTCCTGTTGCATAACCAAACATTTCAGACAGCGGAACGAAGCCTTTAATTCTGGATTCGCCGTTTTCGGTTTCCATCCCTTCGATACGTCCACGACGGGAGTTCAGGCCACCGATAACATCGCCCATGTATTCTTCCGGTACATCAACTTCAACAGACATATATGGTTCAAGAAGTACTGGATCAGCTTTCTTTGCACCATCTTTGAATGCCATGGAACCTGCAACCTTGAAGGCCATTTCGGAGGAATCGACATCATGATAGGAACCATCATATACGGTAACCTTGATATCTACCATCGGATAACCTGCAACAACGCCGTCTTCCATAGCTGCTTCTACGCCGGTCTGGATTGGGCTGATGAATTCTTTCGGAATGACGCCGCCAACGACTTCATTTGCGAATTCGAATCCTTTGCCTGGTTCCATCGGTTCGAGGCGCAGCCAGCAGTGACCATACTGACCATGACCACCGGTCTGACGAATGAATTTACCTTCAGATTCAACGGATTTACGGATGGTTTCACGGTAAGCAACCTGTGGTTTACCTACGGTGCAATCAACGTTAAATTCACGTCTCATACGATCAACAATGATGTCCAGATGGAGTTCGCCCATACCGGAAATGATTGTCTGGTTGGATTCTGGATCGGTGTGTACTTTGAAGGTCGGATCTTCTTCTGCCAGTCTCTGAAGAGCATTGCCCATCTTTTCCTGGTCAGCTTTGGTCTTTGGTTCAACAGCAACGGAAATAACCGGATCCGGGAATTCCATTTTTTCAAGAATGATTGGGTTGTCGATATCGCAGAGGGTATCGCCAGTGGTTACATCCTTGAAACCTACAGCTGCTGCGATATCGCCAGAGTATGCACAGTCGATTTCTTTACGATGATTTGCATGCATCTGAAGAATACGACCAACACGTTCTTTCTTTCCTTTGGTGGAATTCAGAACATAGGTGCCCTGGTTCATAATACCGGAGTAAACACGGAAGAATGCCAGTTTACCAACAAATGGGTCAGCCATAATCTTAAATGCCAGTGCAGCCATCGGTGCGCTGTCGGATGCTTCACGGGT
>DJPC01000051.1:0-3769 GCA_002439665.1 Dialister sp. UBA6422 | reverse complement strand
AGTTTGCAGTCCAATACCTGCTGGCGGAGAGAAGCTTTGATTTCTTCCAAAGTCAGTTCCTGTCCATCCAGGTATTTTTCCATCAGTTCATCGTTGCCTTCAGCTGCGGTTTCGACAATTTTTTCACGAAGTTCTTCTACTTCATCAGCGAGTTCAGCTGGAACAGGTGCCGCATGGTACTGTTTGCCATCATCGCTGTCGTAGATTTCAGCCTGTCTGGTCAGCAGGTCAACGATACCGGTGAAGGTATCCTGAGCGCCGATCGGCAGCTGCATAGCCAGTGCATTGGCATGCAGACGGGTTTCCATGGTTTTAACGGCATGGAGGAAGTTTGCACCAACGGTATCCATTTTGTTGATGAATGCGATACGCGGTACATGGTAGTGGTCTGCCTGTCTCCAAACGGTTTCAGACTGGGTCTGAACGCCATCTTTCGCACTGAATACAGCTACGGAGCCGTCGAGTACGCGGAGGGAACGTTCAACTTCTACTGTGAAGTCTACGTGCCCTGGGGTATCGATGATGTTTACACGGTAACCTTTCCAGTGGCAGGTGGTAGCAGCGGAGGTAATGGTAATACCACGTTCCTGTTCCTGTTCCATCCAGTCCATGGTAGCTGCGCCATCATGAACTTCGCCGATTTTATGGTTTACACCGGTATAATACAGGATACGTTCCGTGGTTGTGGTTTTACCAGCATCGATGTGTGCCATGATGCCGATGTTTCTTGTTTTTTCAAGCGGAAATTCTCTGCCCACGATGTTTTCTCCTTATAAAAATTACCAGCGGTAATGAGCGAAAGCCTTGTTAGCTTCTGCCATTTTATGAGTGTCTTCTTTCTTCTTTACAGCAGCACCAGTGTTATTGAAAGCGTCCATCAGTTCACCTGCAAGACGTTCTTCCATGGTACGTTCACTGCGAAGACGAGCATAGTTGACCATCCAACGAATGCCCAGAGTCAGACGACGGTCTGCTCTTACTTCTACCGGTACCTGGTAGTTAGCGCCGCCTACACGACGAGCACGAACTTCGAGGACTGGCATTACATTATTAAGAGCCTGTTCGAAAATTTCGATTGGTTCTTTATTGAGCTTGCTGTGGCAGATGTCAAATGCGCCATATACAATGGATTCAGCGACACCCTTCTTGCCGTCAAGCATTACTTTATTAATGAAACGGGTAACTGTCTTGTTTCCATACACGGGATCCGGCAGCACGTCACGTTTCGGAACAGCACCTTTTCTCGGCATTGTAAGTTCCTCCTTATGATTAGATGTTAGTTATACACATTAAAATTAAGTAGTCTGTCTAATAAGATAGATTATTTCTTGTCGCGTTTAGCGCCGTATTTGGAACGGCCCTGCTGACGTCCAGATACGCCTACGGTATCGAGAGCGCCGCGGATAATGTGGTAACGAACACCTGGAAGATCCTTAACACGGCCGCCTCTGATGAGGACTACGCTATGTTCCTGCAGGTTGTGGCCTTCCCCTGGAATGTAAGCAGAAACTTCGATTCCGTTGGTCAGGCGTACACGAGCTACTTTACGAAGAGCAGAGTTTGGCTTCTTCGGTGTAGCTGTATAAACTCTTGTGCAGACACCACGTTTCTGTGGGGACTGTTTCAGAGCCGGGGTCTTCGCTTTGGTAGCCAGAGTCTGGCGTCCTTTACGAACCAGCTGATTGATTGTCGGCAAAATGGGCACCTCCTTTCTTCTAAAGTGAAATTTATAATTGATCCATCAGAGCATAGCTCTGGTGGATATTACCGGGATGTAAGAATGGCAGCTGATGCAGCTTTTACTTTAATGCCACAAGCACGACCAATTTCTTTTTTAGTGTAATCCTGTACCACAGGAATCTTAGAAGCCTGGCAGATATCTTTGAGAGGAGCAGAAATCCTTTCATCACAGTCCGATGCAATAAAAACACAAGATACTTCCTGCTTTTCAATAGCTCTTTCTGTTTCTTTCATACCTACTACAAAAGTAGCTGATTTTAAATCTTCCAGTGTCATCCTTTTCACCTGCTTTACAGCACACTAAATCCATGCAACATTGGAATTATACCATTCTATACCTTTCGTGTCAATAAAATTTATATCCAATTTTCTTAGTATTTATGCACTACTTTTTTACAACGTTTCCTGGCGTATCATTCATAGTCAAAAGCCTTGTATCTGCTGTTTTCAATTCCTACGTCATAAGTCACTCAAAACAAAAGCAGTGCTTCCTCAAATCGGTCGCACTGCTTTAATTATGCCTGTAATATATCCATGACTTCTTCTAAATCTTGGCAGAAGTGAATATTTCTCCAATCATCTTTTTCTATAAATCCGGCGTCTTCCCAGGCTTTCATTTGGGCTATAAGGCCATCATAGATCCCATCTAGATTGACAATGATAATAGGTGGTTGATGATTTTCATCGTTGTATATGTGATAGTGATTCGCAGTATCCGCTAATTCTTCTAAGGTACCCAAACCACCGGGAAGAATAATAAAAGCATCTCCCATATCAATCATTTTTTGTTTGCGAATGGTCATGTTTTCTACTTCTAGCAGTTTGGTAATGCCCCTATGAGCCTGTTCTTTGGCAATAAATACCTCTGGAATGACGCCAGTCACCTGTCCTCCTGCTGCCATGGCTGCATCAGCAGTGATCCCCATAAGACCTACCGTTCCTCCGCCATAAATCATATGAAAACCGCCTTTTCCTAAAGCTTCGCCAAGCTCCCCAGCAAAGGCTGCATAGGATGGATTGTTTCCAAAATGAGAACCACAATAGACTACAATATTTTGATAAGACATAGACATACCTCTTTGGTCGAAATGAGACAAAAAGAAGGAAGAAAACTGTATGGTGGAAAGTGATAAAAGACTTCTTCTACCACGACACCCTATTCTATTTATCTCAAAAGTTCTTTCTTAAGTTCTTCCACGGTATCTACAATAACATTGGCACCATGGAGAGAGAGTTCTTCTCTAGTACCATAGCCATAAGACACACCGATGCAGGGCATGTGATGATCCTTAGCACCATCCACATCATAGCCAGTATCTCCAATCATGACAGTATGCCCTTTGAAATCCTCTCTAGAAAATCCCTTTCTTTCTAATTGAGATAACGCTTTCTCAATAATCTTAGATTTCTGATTTTGGCTGGCTTCCTTATTAAGTTCATCTGCTGCATTGCTACCACAGATCACATGAAAATACGAAGTAAATCCAAAATGATCCATGATGTCTTTCACAAAAGGTTCAGGTTTACTAGAAGCCACTGCCAAGATATGTCCTTGTTCTTTCGCTTCTTTTAAGAGATGCCCAATTCCTTCATAGGGACTACAATCAAAAATACCTTTTGTTTCATAAAGCTCTCTAAACTTCGTCACTGCCACTTTAATATCTTCATCACTCATATGATAAAGCTTTCTCATCTGTACATTGAGCGGAGGTCCAATGAAAGTGCGAAGAATATTCATATCAGTCTCTTCAATCCCTACCGCTTTCAATCCATACTGCACCGAACGGATAATACCTGGTGCAGATTCAGAAATGGTACCGTCCAAGTCAAAAAGAAGGTATTTATATATCATGCATTTTGCCTTTCGTATACTTATAAAAACAGTAACTAGCCGCCGGAAATTTTTTCTTATACATTTGCATAAAAGGGTTATAGTTTATATTCAATCCTATCATTCACAAATAAAATCCCTTAAAGGAACATTTCACTATATATATAAGAATATAATCTGTCATCGTTCTCTTTTCCA
>DJPC01000117.1:1832-3505 GCA_002439665.1 Dialister sp. UBA6422 | reverse complement strand
TCTTTGATCATGCCTTCTGCATCATCAGCCAGTACTTCTGCAGAAATCGGGCCATCCACGATGGAAGCGATTTCTTTAATGGTGGAATGGAAATCTTTTCCTTCTTTAGCAATGAGAGATGGATTGGTAGTAACGCCAGAAATAAAGCCCATATCATTGGCTTTGCGAATGGCTTCTACATCGGCGGTATCGATAAATAATTCCATAGATTCTTTCTCCTTTATGTATATACTAATTATCTGCCATTTATTTTTACACTATTTAAAAGGAAAGTCAAGAGGAAAACATAAAGGGCAACCATCTGAAAATCTCCTCTAAATAGCCATAGAACACATCCATTGAGCCAAGAGGCCGCTGGCATTTCTATGTCTGATTTTATCATAGAGATAATTGCCTTTTTCTGATTAAAACATGTTAACTATAATTAATTTTCTATTTATTAACATCCTATGCATGAAAACAATCAATGATTGATTATTCATAGAATAGCGAGTATAATCATGATAGAATTTAATAGAATGTAAGAAAAAGAAAAATATTTTATATTCTATTACATCATACAAATAGAGAGATTGGTACGTCAAAAATTGCTTAGGACTATAGCTTGAAAGATCCATGATTGATCTTTAACCTATGGTTTGTCATTTTCCTTTATGGAGGCTATGATGAAATTAACCCTGTTAGCACTCAGCTATTTTCAAAAGACAGCAGAACTGCAACACTTAACCCGTGCGGCAGAAGCGCTTCACATTTCTCAGCCCTCTCTGTCTCATACCATCAAAGTACTAGAAACAGAATTGGGGGTACCCCTATTTTCTAGAAGCGGGCGCAATATTGTATTGACCCGCTATGGTGAAATTCTTCTCCGCCATACGAACCGCATTATGCAGGAATTACATGGAGCCCAGAAAGAATTGGCAGATACCAAGGAAGCACAAAAATTAACGGTCACCATTTCCCTCTTTGCAGCTTCTATGATTATCCCAGCTTTCCTCACTAGGTTCCGCCAGGAACATCCAGATATTCGCTTTGAAATCCTGCAGCAGCACAATAAGCCAGGTCAGCAGAATCAGAACCATGTAGATCTATTCCTGTCTTCTTCCATCAATCCTATCGAAAATGACCATTCTGTCACGCTCTTGAAAGAAGATATCATGCTGGCTATGCCAGATACGGATCCCCATGCTAGAAAATCATCTGTCAACTTGGATGAATTTGAAAAAGCTGGCTTCATTTCTCTAGAAGCCGGTGCTAGCCTTCGTACCATCACCGATTTCTATTGCCGCATGGCTGGCTTTGTCCCCCACGTGGTATTAGAAAGTGATAGCCCCATGACAGTGCGCGAATTTATTCGTGCCGGCTTAGGCGTATCTTTTGCTCCTAGAATCACTTGGCATGGTGTGGGCGGTGACCATGTAGCATTGGTCCCGATTGCCTCTCCTAGCTGCTCTCGTTACATCAGTCTATCTTGGAAAAAGGGAGAAAAACTCTCTCCTCCAGCCGATATGCTGAAACGATATATCATTGAAAACTTCTCTGACTTCGCTCGCGAATATGCAGGCCTTCCGCCGGAAAGATGACAAACATCGCTCTGTCAAAGGGTTATAAGGGATGATGAAACCATGGAAATCACATCATCCTTTATAACCCTTTTCACTTTTGACAAGAGAAAG
>DJPC01000117.1:0-1693 GCA_002439665.1 Dialister sp. UBA6422 | reverse complement strand
GTCTTTGACACACAAAAAGCCCACTATGCTAGTGGGCTTTTTGCGTGTGAAATTGTCTATACCAGGCGGAATGCCGTGGTCACATAATGAATGAATAGCTAGGGGATGAAAAACTAGAATTTCTAGTCCCTTATCCCTTTTCTCTAATTGTCAAGCAATCATCCGAGAAATGCCATTTCTTCTTTCCAGGCTTTTGCCTGTTCTTTCATGGTATGGATAAAGGCTTCTGCATGGGCCTGCTGTCTTTCTACAGACTTCGGTCCAGTGCCGCCATAACTTTCACGATTTTTCACGCAATTTTCAATAGAAAGTGCTTCTTTAATATCTTCATCAAAGAGAGGACTCATGGACTTGAATTCATCCATGGTGAGATCCAAAAGCACTTTATGATGTTCGATGCAATAATGCACTGCACTTCCTACAACGGCATGAGCCTGACGGAAAGGAAGTCCTTTCTTGGCCAGATAATCAGCCATATCCGTAGCATTGGAGAAATCATTTTCTAGAACAGCTCTTGTATGTTTTCCATTGACAGTCATGGTAGAAATCATACCAGCGTAGATATCCAAAGCAAAGTACAAGGTATCGATGGCATCAAAGACGCCTTCTTTATCTTCCTGCATATCCTTATCATAAGCCAGCGGAAGTCCCTTCATCACAGTCAAAAGACCTACCAAGTGTCCATAGACACGACCGGTCTTACCGCGAATCAGTTCACACATATCTGGGTTCTTCTTCTGTGGCATGATCGAGCTACCGGTAGAATAGCCATCATCCAATTCGATAAATTGGAATTCACTGGTACTCCAGTAAATGAATTCTTCTGACAAGCGAGAAAGATGCATCGCACAGATGGAAGCAAAGGAGAGGAACTGCAAGAGGTAATCTCTATCAGATACCGCATCTAGACTATTGCCATAGATCGAAGCGAAATGGAGATCCTTCGCTTCTTCTTCTGGATGGGTAGGATAGGTTGTCCCTGCCAGCGCACAAGCACCGATAGGAGACATATCACACATTTCATAGCAATCCATGAGGCGTTTGAAATCCCGTTCCAGCATAGCAAAGTAAGCCAGCATATGATGAGCAAAGAGGACTGGCTGGGCACGCTGCATATGAGTGTAGCCCGGCAAGATCACATCTTTGTATTTCTTAGAAGCCCCAAGGAGAGCTTCTTCTACAGCGATCAGTTTTTCAGCCAAACGGCCAATCTGCCGTTTCATATACATATGAAGGTCCAAAGCGCACTGGTCATTACGGCTTCTGGCCGTATGAAGACGAGCACCTGCATCTCCAATATCATTGGTGAGCTGTTTCTCGATATTCATATGGATATCTTCCAGTTCAATAGAGAAATGGAAATTTCCATCATCGATATCCTTCTTTATTTTCTGTAGGCCCTTGGTGATCTTTTCCTGATCTTCCTTGGAAATGATGCCATGGGCTGCCAGCATTTTAGCATGGGCGATGGAGCCGGCGATATCTTCCCGATACATCCGGCAATCATAGGAAATAGAAGCATTGAAATCCAATGCATTCTTTTCCTCCGCTTTGGTAAAGCGGCCACCCCACATCATATCACTCATTTTTCATTCTTCTCCTTCATGAGAGCCCGAATGGTGAGCGGAAGTCCGAAGAGGTTGATAAAGCCTTCTGCATCAGCCTGGTTGTATACATCATCTTCACCGAAGGT
>DJPC01000048.1:29876-38018 GCA_002439665.1 Dialister sp. UBA6422 | reverse complement strand
TTGTCATCGAAGTGAACCAGACATTCGCCGATGCCGTAACGCATAACCTGCCAGCCAAAGTAGTTGTCAGTCGGTTCCAGGCTATCTGCAAAGTTGGTAACTCCTACGGTTAGAGTTTCTTTCGGGCCTTTGGAGGAACTGCCGCTGTCGCCACCGCATCCTGCGATACCAAAAGCCATGAGAGCTGCTGCAGCCATAAGAGCACCTTTTTTGTAAATAGATTTCATTGTGTACGCTTCCTTTCAGAAAATAATAAATATGAAAATATAAACATGGAAAATAAAATCTGGTGACTAGGGACTGGTGACTGGGAATTTCAGGATGGAAATCCAGTCACCAGTTACCAGTTACTATTAATGTTCGTTTCTTGGGTCGAGAACGTCTCGGAGAGAGTCACCCCAAAGGTTAAAGACTACGACGGTGATGAAAATAGAAAGACCTGGGAAGAACATGAGCCATGGAGCGGTCTGGAGCTGCTGACGACCTTCGTTCAGCATGAGACCCCATTCCGGTGCTGGTGGCTGGCTGCCGAAACCAAGGAAGGAGAGGCCTGCCAGTTCCATCATCATAGCGCCGATATCAGCAGCGGCAGTGATGACCATGAGAGGGAGAATATTGGGAAGAATATGAACCCAGAGAATATGGAGAGAAGAACCGCCAGATACGATAGCCGCATCGACGAATTCTCTTCTTTTAATTTTTAGAACCATAGAACGGGACAAACGTGCGTATTTTGTCCAAGTGACGGCAGTTAGTGCAATCATTGCATTGATGAGAGAACCGCCCATGATACCAGCGATAGCGATAGCCAGGATGACACCTGGGAAGGAAATCATCATATCAGCGATACGCATGATGACGATATCTACTACACCACCGAAGTAACCAGAAATGATACCCATGGTGGTACCTACTACGAAAATGCAGGCAACCAGAGCGATAACGCTGGTCAGAGAGTAACTAGCACCATAGAGGATACGGGATAATACGTCACGTCCCAATTTATCAGTGCCAAAGAGATGAGCTGCTGATGGAGACTGGTTTGCATCTTTCATGACAGCGGCTAACGGGTCATGGGGGGCAATGACTGGTGCCAGGAGAGTAATAGCAATGAGAAGAACAACTAAGAGGGAAGTAAAGCGGAAGGCTTTATTTTCCTTGAAACCTTTAATTAAGCTTTCCACTATTAATGACCTCCTTTTCTCAATCTTGGATCCAAACGGTTGTAGGATAGGTCTACAATCAGGTTGATAACCATGTACATGAAGGCAATCCAGAGCACAATGGCCTGTACGGTCTGGAAGTCACGATAGGTAATGGCCTGAACGACCATGTAACCAAGGCCCGGCCAGGAGAATACGATTTCTACCACAGCGGCACCGCCCAAAAGAGAACCGAAAGCGAGGCCGAAGAGGGTAACCAATGGAAGCAGAGCGTTCGGAAGTACTTCTTTCCAAAGGATCTGGCTTTCTGGAATGCCGCGGGCACGAGCACCCATGACATAGTCTTGATGGAGTTCTTCCAGTACAGTGGCACGAACCTGGCGGGTGTATTTCGACGCCATAACGATGCCTAAGGTGCACATGGGAAGAATCAAGTTTTCAAGAGATACAGAACCACCCACAATCGGGAAGATAGAAAGCTTTAAAGCAAATGCCCACAGAAGCATGAGACCCATCCAGAAGTTTGGTACAGATACACCAGCGAAGGTGCAGCCGCGAACCAGGTAGTCAAACCAGGTATTCTGCTTCACAGCGGTATAAATGCCAAGAGGAATGGAGAATACCAGCATGAAGAGAGAGGAAGCCAGGGCCAGAATCACAGAGGCAGGAAGTGCTTCTAGAACTGCATCGATAACTGGTTTCTTCATCATGAAGGAGAAACCGAAATTTCCCTGCAGCACACGGCCCAGCCAATCCAAATACTGGAAGAGGAACGGTTTATCTAATCCCAATTCATGGCGGAGTGCATCGATTTCTACCTGACTAACAATAATATCTTCATTACCGGCAATCATCTGGCGGACTGGATCACCCGGAGCCAGCATGATCAGACAGAAGGTAATGAAACTGATGCCGATCAGAACGAGTACCATCTCGCCCAGTCGCATCCCAAGTTGTTTCATTGACAAACTCATCATCTCCATTTTCTTACTATACACATCAGATAAAAATATATATAAAGGGAAACTCTTCGTAGGATTGTTGTTAGTTGTTGGTTGCCAAGATTCAAAAAACTAGCGATTAACAGCAATTCCTTAAAAATAAGCATCAAAAAACAAGGTCGGGAAAAGGGACCTTGTTGGGATGATAGCAAATAGAAGAGTGATATCCCGGATTACTCTTAAAAGAATAGGGCAAAAGAGTGAAGGTTTAAGTGTGTTATTAGAATTATTGTTATTATCTTAAAACTTCCATTCAATTATATCATGTAAATTATAAAAATCAACAAATTTTACAGAAAGAAATTATTTATTTTGCAAAAGGAATTAGGTGAAACATTTTAATCATAGCTTTTATAATAGCTATGTTACATATGAAAAACATGCACATAGAATTAGCATATATCGCTATTTTCACTAATAATGAGAACGAGTATTGATATATAGATAGAGATGAACATATGAACGATTCATTAATAGTGACAGATTGATATTTTTAGATTTGCAGTAAGAATTTGTATTTATATGGTGCCTTTAAGTTAGTATGGACACACTATTATCCTCATGACAGCTTATGTTATATTAGATAATCATTTTATAGAATTGACAGTATGACGTAGAAAAAATTACGTGAATTATCAAGGGTTCGTCTCACTATTTTTGTGTTGGAAACGTGCAAAGGGGAGATGATAGCTGATATTTGCTTTTCTTTTAGATTTCTGTTGGAAGAAATCAGATGCGTGGTCATTGTTGGATCGTCTATTTTTATTAGAAAAGGGGGATATGCAGTTTCAATAGCTGCATATCCCCCTTTTAATTCATACAATGGATTTGAGATAAGAGATTATATTCAATTATGCGTTTACGGCTTCTTCTAGTTTTTCCAGGAAGAATTTTACATTATCAGTGAGATTGGGACCTTCTGTTTGTAGAGCGCCACCCACTAGGAAAATAGAATCTGGTCCATAAATTTGATACATGCGTTTAAAGAGCTGCCATCTCATACCACCAGAAGGAACTGGGAAATTAGGCTTAAGATATGCCATTTTTGTTTCTGTACCTTCACAGATCTTTTGACAAGTTTCTTGAGAGAAGGAGAAACGTCCACCAAAACTGGTGAAAATCACAGCATCAGCTCCAGCTAAGCGGGAAAGCTGTCCGTAGTAACAAAAAGGAGAAATACCAGAATCTTTAGATAAGACTTGGGGACCAGAGAAGCAAGGGTGAAGGAAAATAGGAAGCCCAAAATCAGGATCTTCAGCTAGGTCGTGAATCATGGTGAAGCCTGTAATAGCAGGAGCTGCCATGATACCATCGGCACCGATTTCTTTGGCTTTATAGGCTCTTTGCAAAAATTCTAAGCCATCTGCGGTACAATTGGCAATATACATACTTTTCTTGCCTGTTTTTTCTTTGGCATCGGCTAGTGCCATGACGCATTGCAAGACTCGTTCTTCGAAGGGAGCATATGACTGATTCATCAGACTGTGATCATCTTTAATGATAGGACAGCCACCTAGCGCTAAATCGTATACCATTTTGGCAAGTTCTTTAGGAGATTTACCCAATGGTTTGATGGCAGACATAAAAATTGGACCTTTTTCTACACCGCAAAGGTCACGAAGACCACTGCGACCGAAGCGAGGACCTGGATAATTGGTATACATTGATTCAGGTAATTCAAAAGACATAAGGCGGATACCAGGCTGCAAACTGGTATTTCCAAATAACATATTTAAAAGTTCTGCCATTTCATCCCCTACAGCATTTGGGTCATATGAAATGGTAGCATAGTAGGCACCTTCTTCAGGGGCTTTTTTTAAATCATCGATCTGACCTACGATAGAATCAGCAATAGGGGTACCTTCTACTAGTTCATAAGGACATTCTACCGTTTGCTCTACACAAACATTGAAAGCCAGCTTTTTAGCTTCTTCATAATCTGATGCAGCAATACGATAGGTGGCAGTGAAACGGAATGATTGTTTTAAATCTTCCTTCAGTTCAGCAAATAATTCGCTTTCAAAAAAATTAGACAAGAGAAGAGCTCCTTTCGTGTGACTTGATTTGGATTGAGGTACTAGATACTTATAAAAGATAAATAAAGTGAGAAATTGGAAATCGTATGAGCCAGAATGGATTATCTTTACTATTGTTTCACGTGCAACAATAGTAAAGGTTCAGAAAGTTATTAGGAAGAAATCATGCTATTGATAACAATGGATATAAGAGTCATCCGATGCACTTGCGAGCTTTCACTTCTCATTCTCACTGCTTTTATGTGTCATCCTATAGGGATTATCTATATGAGCTGCGGTATCATCGGAAAGCCAATAGAGGGGACGGTTTCTGGATTCTTCAAAAATGCGGCTTAAGTATTCACCAAGAATGCCTAAACACATGAGGTTCATACTGCCAAAAAGAGTAATCAGGACAGTCATAGTAGCCCAACCAGGGACAGCTTGATCCATAAGTACACAGTAGATCACATGAAGAATGACTAAGATTCCTACAATAGCGGCTACAAACCCTAGATAGAAAGCCATACGCAAAGGCAGGGTGGAATTGGTAATAATCCCATCCATGGCAAAGTGAAGCATTTTCTTCATGGAAAATTTTGAAACTCCAGCATGACGGGCTGGGGCTTCAAACTCGATGGTTGTCTGTTTGAAGCCGAGACCACCTACAATGCCACGAATGAAGCGAGAATGTTCTCTGAATTTTAGAAATGCATCTAGAGCTTTGCGATCCATGAGTCTGAAATCTGAACCACCAGGAACAACTCGGCTGGTAGAAATGGAATTGATGACTGCATAGTAACCAGTAGAGGTCAGTTTCTTAATGGGGCCAGCATCTTCTGTAGCTGTACGGACAGTTTGTACGATATCATATCCTTCTTGCCATTTTTCAATCAGTTTTGGAATAAGAGCTGGTGGATGCTGAAGATCGCCGTCCATGGTAATGACTGCCTCGCCTCTAGCGAAGTCCATGCCACAAGTGATAGCAATTTGATGACCGAAATTTCTAGCAAAGGTAAGTGCCCGTACATGAGGATCCTTGGCTGCTAATTGATGAATCAGTGTATCCGTTTTATCTTTGGAACCATCATTGACATAAATGATTTCATAATCCATGTCCATGGTTTTCATTACTTTAGTGACTTCGTCATGAAAGAAAACAACATTTCCTTCTTCATTATATACAGGAGTTACAATAGAAATCATGTTTTTCCTCCTCCGTTATTTTTTAGTCCGTTCCACATTATAGCACAGGTAGGACTTATTTTTATCTTCTTATTATAAAGGAAGTTATCAAAAGAAGGAAAAATAAGAGATAAATAAAAGATAAATTTTATGATAGTAAGAAGGAATACAATTACTGACTCATTCAAGAAATTAGAACATAGTAGCTACGGATTGGAAATGAGGCTTTGCATGATCGAAATAAAAAAGGGTGTGACAAAATACTTTCGCATTTTGTCACACCCTTTTTTTATAATTAATCTTTATCCTCATCATTCAAGTCTCTTCGGTCGAAACGGTCGTGATGTTTGTGATGATGATGCTTCGGGGGCCGAGGTGGCCGGCATTCCGGTGGGCAGGGGGGATCCATCATTCTTTTATGATGAACTTCTGCTGGTGTGGGTCGATGATGGGGCTGATGGTCTTTGTCCGCATAGATTAATGAAATATGATAATCTCGGCTTTCATCAGCTGCATAGCTTTGATTTCCAAGGAAAGCGCCAGCAGTCAGGACAGTTAAAGCGGCTACGGTGATAAGCAGATGCTTTTTCGGGTTTCTCATAAACATATCCTCCTTTGGAATGTGTGTATTACTCTTTTCTCTCTTATTTCAAATGAAATGGGAATTAGAGACGGTGCCAGTTTTCATCATCATCGGAAGAATGATGTTTAGATGGATTGGCTTTTTCTTCATCTTGCTTCTTTGCATCCGGGTGCAGTTCATAGTATTTGACTTCCCAAGGTTTTAATTGCTTCTTAGGAGCTTGTGCCTGTTGTTCCTGCTGGGGAGCTGCTTTATCAGCAGCTTCTACAGAAGGGCTGGCAAGAAATGCACCGGTCAATGTGAGAGCTGCTAAGGCAGCCATAAAAAATGGAGCTTTTTTCATCATATAAGACATCCTTTCTGATAACAAAGGGACATAGGCAGAGAAACCCGATGTATCTGCAGAATCCCTACCTATATTATATATAAAATCAACCGTCATGGATAAGGCTTTTTTATACTTATGACGGTGATGGACTTGTGGAGTATAATTCCATCAAATGACATTTCTTTTATGGGTTACTAGAAGTGTCTGCTGAAGAAGGGAGATTTTCATTAGTAGGACCATCTGGCGGTGCTTGTTTTTTCATAGGGTGGCGATTATTTTCTTTAGGATAAAAACCATCTTTAGGTCCTTGGGGAATGCGTTCTTTTTTGCCCTTATCAGGATGACCAAAATTTTCCATGATTTTGGGGCGATTATTTATCATCCAATGGCGATAAGAACCAAGATCATTGACGAGAAAGGAAACGGTGGCAGATATGATGAAAATTAATGTAAGAGAAATGCAGACAATGATTTTTTTCATGTCAGGTCACCACCTTTCGATTTCGTATGGTCTGATGTTTCAGAGAAAGATGTTTTGAGTGATTTGCTGCCTTCCAATCCGATAAAGAGAATGGAAAGAGAGGCAAAGAGACCAGCAGCACCAATGGAAATCATAGTTAGCGGATGAAGTCCGGGAAGAGGAGCGATGCCGGGAAATGGAGCAAACTCAATAGAAAGTAAGGCCAGGACTAAAATGGTGGCCGTAATGATTAGAAGAGCTAGGACGATGCCAGCACCATAGAGAAGTCGAGACATGAGGAGAGCGGCGCTTTCGGCCGCATCGGGAATCTTTGGACTGACTTCTCTCCAAGCTTGGCCAATTTTTTCAGTGGCTTCCGAAGCTGCTTTTCCTGCTTGGTCTTTCAGCTGGCTGCTCTTAGATTTCTCAGCGACTACACCTTCAGACTGGTAGGATTCGTAAATGTCTTTTGGACTACCCAATTCTTTGGAAATGGCTTCTTCTGTGAGGCCTCGTTTTTTCCCTTCTTCAAAATGAGCATCATAATCGGCGATAATTTCATTTACATCTTCTGTTTTGGTATTTCTAAAATAATAGCGGAGTAAATCTAGGAATTCTGTTTTATTCATGATGCCCCACCTCCTTCAGCGAGTATTTTTTTGACAGCCTGATTAAAGGCGGTCCATTCTTTTAAGGATTCTGTATATTCTGTGCGGCCGATGTCGGTGATGCGATAATATTTTCGTGGCGGACCATTGTGTGATTCTGCTAGGTAGGTATCTACCAAGCCGTCTTTTTTGAATCGATTGAGCAATGGATAAATGGTACCTTCTGACATTTCTATATATTTAGAAATCTCTGTCACCAGTTCATAGCCGTAGAAATCCTTTCTGCGAAGCATGGATAGAACCACGATCTCCATGACGCCTTTTTTTAGTTGGATATTCATTGTAAATCCTTTCTATAAATGGTTCTAGAAAATAGACCTTTGGTCAATTCTTTCTTGTTGGTAATACTATAACACAAGGTACTTTGTATTGCAAGGTACTAAACATTAATTTATTCATGATGATGTACTTGATAGCAAGGATTAGGAACTAAGTGTTCGAAGCTTGGTGCTTTTAAATCCTGTACTTACTATAGAAATTCTTTTTACTTATACAATTTGTTATTGGAGTATCATGATCCAAAACAAAAGAAAGAGAACTCTTTGCATCCATTATTATTTTTAGGATCTATTTGTTGTGGATGCAAATCTCAATAATCATTCTAAATCGTGACTTAATTTATATTTTTGAAAAAGTGCTTGACGGATTTAAATCCTTCATGTATACTATCCACATATTCCAAACAAGTACATGCTGTGAACGAGAGGAAAGCAGATGACCCAGCCTCAGAGAGCCGGTG